>JAJQCU010000016.1:8430-8906 GCA_021202575.1 Lachnospiraceae bacterium | reverse complement strand
GCCCTACACAGCGGAAAGGGCGGTGGAGATGTTGCAAAAGCTTTCCGGCAACGCCCATCAGGTGTTCACCGGGGTAACCCTGATCTGGATGGATCATGGCAAAAAGAAAATCCACATCTTCTATGATATGACGGAGGTGAAGGTAGCGTCTCTTTCCGCGGCGGAAATTCAGGATTACGTGGAGAAGGGGACCTGTCTGGACAAGGCGGGGGCCTACGGCATTCAGAATGAGTTCGCACCCTATGTGACGGAGATCTGCGGGGATTACAGCAATGTGGTGGGCCTGCCTCTGGCGGCGGTCTACGCACAGATGAAGCGCTGCGGTCTGATCCATATGAGCGGATCAGCGGCACCGGCCCTGGTGAGTTCCGGCAAAATCAAAGGAGTGATCTTTGACCTGGACGGGACGCTGGCGGACACGCTGGAGTCCATCACCTACTGCGGCAATTACGCCATGCGGGCCTGCAAGCTGCCGG
>JAJQCU010000016.1:7771-8420 GCA_021202575.1 Lachnospiraceae bacterium | reverse complement strand
CGGAAAAGTATCGTTATTTTGTGGGAGAGGGCTCGGATACGCTGATCCGGCGCTGCCTGATTTATTCCGGGGATGATGAGCTGAAGCTGTTTGAGAAGGCGTATGCCAGGTATCAGATTATTTTTCAGGAAAAGTGTACGTACAATGTGACGGCATATCCGGGGATGTTGGAGACTCTTCAGGCCATGAAGGCCGGAGGAATCCGGCTGGCCGTGCTGTCCAACAAGCCCCATGAGCAGGCGCTGGACGTGGTATACAGCCTGTATGGGAGAGAACTGTTCGACACGGTGCTGGAGAACAGGCCGGGAATCGCCAAAAAGCCCAGCGCCCAGGGAGTGCAGGAGATACTGAGGGGCTGGGATATGGAGGCCTCGGACGTCATGTATGTGGGGGATACGGCCACGGATATGATGACGGGGAATGCCGCCGGGGCGCTGACAGTGGGCGTGCTGTGGGGGTTCAGGGACCGGGCGGAGCTGGAGAAGCACAGGGCGCAGAGGATTATAGAGAAGCCGGAGGAGCTGCTGGGGTTGATTTGACTTAGTGACGGCCGTTGGCTGCATAATTTTTGCCGGTTGCGTAGCTGGGCGGGGGTGTTCTTTCAATTTGTAGGGTTGCACAATTGACAGAGGCGCTGCGGCGGGTTAAA
>JAJQCU010000016.1:0-7761 GCA_021202575.1 Lachnospiraceae bacterium | reverse complement strand
AAAGTATGCAGCGAACGGCCTGTTTAAAGCATGTGCCGCAGCTTGTGGCCGGGGTGAAAACGGATTTTAGTGGAAGAGTGAAAGATTGGTGGCGAGTGGCCTGTTTATAGCAACTGTGCAGCTTGGAATCAGGGAAAGAAGCGGATTTAGAGGAGTGTAAGGAGACAGAAATGACGGAGCAGTTTGATGATGCGGTGGTGCAGTGTTTTCTGGAGAAGCAGGAGCAGCTGCTGTATAAGAAAGTGTTTTCCACGAAAGAGGAAGCGCGGGACTTTCTGGAGGAGGGCATGGCTGTGGTGGTCAGCTCTGTGAAGGAGGTGCGGGAGTTCTTTGAGGAAGAAGGACTGGACACTGAGGGGCTGAAGGGGAAGAGGATTCTGGAGGCCGACGAGGTGTTTGAGGTCGGGGACGGACGGTATCTGATAGTAGAGGCGTGAGGGGCTTTCGCCCCTCTGTCTTTTATCTGTGCAGCTTCAGAATATCCAGCAGCTCCTCCGGCACGAAGAGCTTTCCGAATCCGGTGCCCAGGGAGATGTCGGGCTTGGCATCTCCGTGGTAGTCGCTGCCGCCGGAGAGCAGAAGATCGTATTTCTGGGCCAGTCTGCGCACGTAGCGCTCCTGCTCCACGGTATAGGTGGAGTAGATGGCCTCAATGCCCACAAGCCCGGCGTTCTTCATCTCCCAGACCAGAGCCTCCAGTTGGGCTTCGGTCAGCTTGTACAGCATGGGATGGGCCAGAATCGGGATACCCCCGGCGTTTAGAATCAGATGAACCGCGTCCACGGGAGTGATTTTGTCCCGGGGCACGAAATAGGGAGTGTCTTCTCCGAGATAGACGGAGAAGGCTTCCTTTTTGTCTTTGACATATCCTTTGTCGATCAGATAGGTGGCGTAATGGGCCCGGGTCAGCACGGCGCCGGGGTAAGCCGCCGTTAATTTTTCGTATGTGATATCAAAGCCGGCCAGTTCGCGCAGCCGGTCGCACATCAGCTCATTTCTTTTTTCTCTTTCGAAAACAAAATCCGTCAGGGATTTCTGCAAAGCCGCGTTGTGAATGTCAATATACAGGCCTACCACATGGATGTCGCAGCCCCACTTATCGGTGGAAAGCTCCACGCCGGGAATGATTTCTGGTACATTTTCTATGCCCGCGGCGCGCAGATCGGCGGCGTGTGTGACCGCCTCTTCCACACCGTCTGTGGTGTCGTGGTCAGTGAGAGCCATGGCGGCCAGGCCGATTTCGCGCGCCATGTCCACCAGCTCGGAGGGGGATTTGCTGCCGTCGGATTTATAAGAGTGGGTGTGCAGATCGACTGCTCTCATATGAATCTCCATTCCGCCGCCTTTCAGATAGCGGCACAGACAGTGATGAAAGGGTGCTTTCTTTCACACTATACTTCCTCTGTATCGGTCATGCTGGCGGTGTAGACGGTGCGCTTTCTTGCCAGCTCGTCATTTGCCAGGTATTCATCGTAGGTGGTCATCTTGTCGATCAGGGTGCCGTCCGGAAGGATCTCCATGATGCGGTTGGCCGTGGTCTGTACCAGCTGGTGGTCGCGGCAGGAGAACAGCTCCACGCCGGGGAATTTGATCATGCCGTTATTTAAGGCGGTGATGGATTCCATGTCCAGATGGTTGGTGGGCTCGTCGAAGAGCAGCACATTGGCGCCGCTGATCATCATCTTGGAGAGCAGGCACCGTACCTTTTCTCCGCCGGAGAGAACCTTTACCTTCTTAACTCCATCCTCGCCCGCGAAGAGCATCCGCCCCAGGAAGCCTCGCACGTAGGTGATATCGTCCACGGGAGAATAGCCCATGAGCCAGTCCGCGATGGTGTAGTCATTGTCAAACTCCGCCGTGTAATCCTTTGGAAAGTAAGCCCTGGAGGTGGTGACGCCCCATTTGAAGCTTCCCTCGTCCGGCTCCATCTCCTCCATCAGAATCTGGAACAGAACCGTCTTGGCGTGCTCGTTGCCGCCCACAAAGGCGATTTTGTCGTCCCGGTTCATAATAAAGGAAATATTGTCCAGCACCTTCACGCCATCGATGGTTTTGGAAAGATTTTTGACCTCCAGGACCTCGTTGCCGATCTCCCGGTCGGGGCGGAAATCAATATAGGGATATTTGCGGCTGGAGGGCTTGATCTCGTCCAGCTCGATTTTTTCTAAAGCCCGCTTGCGGCTGGTGGCCTGCTTGGATTTGGAGGCGTTGGCGGAGAAGCGGGAGATGAATTCCTGCAGCTCCTTGATTTTCTCCTCCTTCTTCTTATTGGCTTCCTTCATCTGGCGGATGAGAAGCTGGCTGGACTCGTACCAGAAATCGTAGTTGCCGGCGTAGAGCTGAATCTTGCCGTAGTCGATGTCCGCGATGCAGGTGCAGACCTTATTGAGAAAATAACGGTCATGGCTGACCACGATGACGGTATTTTCAAAACTGATGAGAAATTCCTCCAGCCAGGCGATGGCGTCCAGGTCCAGGTGGTTGGTGGGCTCATCCAGAAGAAGGATGTCGGGATTTCCGAAGAGCGCCCGGGCTAAAAGCACCTTCACCTTGTCGCTGCCGTTTAAGGTGCTCATGAGGGAGTAGTGCAGATCCGTGCTGATGCCCAGCCCGTTTAACAGGGTGGCGGCGTCAGACTCCGCCTCCCAGCCGTCCATCTCGGTGAACTCTCCCTCCAGCTCCGAGGCCCGGATGCCGTCCTCATCGGTGAAATCCTCCTTGGCGTAGAGGGCGTCCTTTTCCTTCATGATGTCATAGAGCCGCTGATTGCCCATGATGACCACGTCCATGACGGGATACTGCTCATACTTGAAATGATCCTGCTCCAGCACGCTCAGGCGCTGCCCGGGGGTCATGGCGATGTCGCCGTTTGTGGTTTCCAGTTCCCCGGAGAGAAGCTTCAGAAAGGTGGACTTGCCGGCCCCGTTGGCACCGATGATGCCGTAGCAGTTGCCCTCAGTAAATTTGATGTTGACGTCCTCGAAGAGGGCCTTCTTGCCTACCCGGTAGGTTACGTTATTGGCTGATATCATAAAAACTCCTTTGGAATCAAGTATTTTTATCGTTTCACAATCGCTTTTCAATTATAAGGGAAGAATGGTTTTTTTTCAAGGAAAATATAGGATCTGACGGACAGGAAAATATGGAAAAATATGGAGTTTGCGAACAGGAACTTCAGATTTCACAAAAAGAGGCGGGGAGCCGGAGAATCTTTCCGTCCTGACAAAGGAACGGATTATTATATCTGTGCAAAATCAGCTTGATTAACATTTTACAGGATGATAAAATCAACTCGTAAGTTAGTCTTATGAGTTGATTGGCTGTCTGTATGATGTGATACCGACTGTAAATTGCATTTTGAGGGGATGAATAGGTTCTTATGAAGAGGAAAGGGATGAACTGCACCTGCATCGGCTGCGGCCGGAAATTTGATTATGATCAAAATAATGGGATCTGCCCGAAATGCGGCGCCTTCAATGCGGCTGAGACGAAGGCTGAACAGCATGAGAAGCTTCATGAGCGGATGGGAGACAACTCCCACAGGACTTATGGGCATAAGGCAGGAGGCTTTCAGGACGCCTGGTATGACAGGGATAATCAGGTGAAAGAGGGGAGCGCATATGGAGAAAGCGCAGAAGCGGATTATGCTAATGGGAGCGCATACGCGGAAGGTGCGCTGCCTCTGATAAGGCGTTCCGCCGGGCAGATGAAGCTGGCGGCTGCGATATTTGCGGTGGGTCTGTTTCTGCTGATAGACGGAAGCGTCTGCACTGTGGTCGTGAGCAGACTGTCTTCTCAGAAATATTCGGAAGCGTATGCTTCCGTGTATGAGAGTCTGGCGTTGGGGGATGAGTACGCGTCTGATTTTCCAACGACGGTTCATGAGATGGGCGAGAGCTTTCTTTTACAGGACAGCGTCATGCTGACAGTGACAGAATGCCGGATTCTGGCGGATCACAGCACCCTGGAGAGCCTGGACGGGAATCTGAAGCTGGTAGCGGTGCGCGTTGAGGGAGAAAGTAACGGCGAGTATGAAAACGACAATCATATTTTAACTCCTTACCTGGAGGCCAACGGAACCTATCGGGAAGCGATTTCCTCCACTACCTTTGAGGCTTATGGGGATGTCTTTGGCGCCTTCCCTGCCATGGACGGATATGAGCTGTGCTGGGATACGTTCTGCGATGGTTGGTATGGTTTTCTGATGGACACGGATGCGGATACGGCCCGTATCTGGTTTTATGAATTTGAAGGGGAATATTATAATGAAAATCTGACGGCCAGCCACTGTGTGGAACTGACCTTTGACGCGCAGGGAGAAGACGGAAAATGAAAAACAGTGCTTTCAAATCTTTTGCCGCTCTGGTACTGATTATCGCGGGCCTGGGAATGGGAGCCGTGGGGGTCCGCCTCCTTGGCGCAAACTTTACTGACATGGTTAAGTTCATTACAGGCCGTAATATCGCAGGTAATGACAGCTATGACAGTGTCTGGTACTGTGTGGTATCCTTTAACGGAGCGGAAAATATTGGCGAAACCTATGAGGGAGTGCAGGCGGAAGAGGGCTACAGCTTTTACCGGCTGAATTACATAGTAACCAACCTGGGAGACAGGTACTACTATTCAGACTGCCCGTCGCTGTATTATTCCGGGGAAAGCTATTATGATGTCATAGAGTATTGGGAGACGGCGGAGACGGAAGAGAGCGGCTCGCCTTTTGAATATTATGAGTACCCCTGTATTCCAGTGGGTCGTTCGGCTCTGGCGCATGACGTCATCCAGGTCAGGGACGGGGTGACAGGCTTTGAGGCCTCCTATTATCCCAATTATAAGGACAGCACAGAGGAAGTTTATCTGCAAATATCGCTGGAGTGAGCGGAGAGCCTGCAGGGGCATACGGTTAGCCGGAACGGGGAAAGTCGGCATATCGTCTTCTTTTCTGTATAACTTTTTTGGGATTGAAGTTCTGTCATTTTTATGGTACCATGACAGTCAGCAGCCGTGTTGCAAGGTGGTAAGCCTCCCTAACTGCAGTATAGAAGGGAGGTGGTGCAGATGGATACCTATGAAGTTTTGAGCCTGTTGTTTTTGGGCGGTACATTCCTGATTGCATTGCTTGCCTACGTTGATAGTAGGAATAACAAGCGAAAATAAATAAGCCTACCTTGTCACTTGGCCAGTACAGGTAGGCTTAACTTTAACTACTTCGGAGGCTGACCACTTTGTGGGCGGCTGCTTTCCTTACGTTCATACTATAACATGATTCAAAAAGTTTTTCAACAGGAATTTTTTCGGATATCAGAAAGTAAGAAAGGCAGTTTACATGAGCAAAAAGGTGTTGAGCGTGGCGGTTCCCTCCTATAATTCCGCGGCCTATATGGAGCACTGCATTCAGACGCTGCTTTCCGCGGGCGAGAGGATAGAGATTCTGATTGTGGACGACGGCTCGAAGGATGAGACGGGGGCCATTGCCGACAGATACGCGGGAGAATATCCCACCATCGTGAAGGCCATTCATCAGGAGAACGGCGGCCACGGCGAGGGAGTGAATACCGGCATCCGCAACGCTTCCGGGATGTTTTACAAGGGGGTGGACAGCGACGACTGGGTGGATGAGCAGGTATTGAAGGAGGTCGTGGACAGGCTGGAGAAGCTGGGGGAGAGCGTGGACATGTTTGTCACCAACTTCCTTTATGACAAGGTGGGCGTCACTCACAAAAAGACCATGGAGTACAGAAAATATATGCCAAAGGACCAGGTCTTTACCTGGGAGGAGATGAAGCCCTTCCCAGTGGGCAAGTATCTGCTGATGCACGCGGTGATTTACCGTACCGAGGTGCTGCGCCTGAGCGGCATGGTGCTGCCGAAGCATACCTTTTACGTGGACAATATTTTTGTGTTTGATCCCTTCCCCTTTGTGAAGCATATTTATTATATGGACCAGACCCTGTATCATTATTACATCGGACGGGAAGACCAGTCGGTGAATGAGAGCATGATGATCGGGCGCATCGACCAGCAGATGAAGGTCAACCGCCTGATGGCGCAGTCCTATCTGAAAACCGCGCCGGCGGACGGCCCTCTGCAGAAATATATGTTCAATTATCTTTCCATCATCACGACGATTTCCTCTGTCCTCGCGATTAAGAGCGGTACGAAGGAGAACCTGGAGAAAAAGAAGCGGCTCTGGGAGGATATCCGGCAGATGGATGAGGGGCTGTATAAAAAGCTTCGGCATACGCTTCTGGGCGTGGCCATGAATCTGCCGGGCAAGGTGGGAAGACAGGTCGCGGTGATCGGCTATCAGGTGTCGCAGAAGGTTTACGGATTTAATTGATTTTTGCGTGAGTAAACGACATAAAGACGTTTACTATATTCAGGCCTGAACGAAACGGAGGCATTGCCGGGCGGATTGATCAGTCAGGCGATAAAATGAAGAATGAAAGCGGGAAAAGTTATGGAAATAAAAGAGAGTAAGTATGATTATCTTATTGTTGGCACCGGCCTTTTCGGAGCGGTCTGCGCCCAGGCGCTGACCAAAGCGGGGAAAAGCTGCCTGGCCATCGATGTAAGGAGCCACATCGGCGGCAATATTTATACGGAGGAAGTGGAGGGCATTCAGGTACATAGGTATGGCGCCCATATTTTCCACACCAGTAACCGGAAGGTGTGGGAGTACATCACCGGCTTCGCCGATTTTAATAATTACATCAATTCTCCGGTGGCGCGGTACAGGGATGAGCTGTACAATATGCCCTTCAATATGAATACTTTCCACGGCCTGTGGGGGGTGGTCACTCCCGCGGAAGCGAAGGCCAAAATCGCTTCCCAGATTGAGGAGCTGCATCTGGGTGAGCCTCAGAATCTGGAGGAGCAGGCGCTCTCCTTAGTGGGGCCGGACGTATACGAAAAGCTGGTGAAGGGCTATACGGAGAAGCAGTGGGGAAGAGACTGTAAGGATCTGCCCAGCTTTATCATCAAAAGGCTTCCCCTGCGCTTTACCTATGATAATAATTATTTCAATGACCGCTATCAGGGCATTCCCATGGGCGGCTATACGCAGATTATTGAGAAAATGTTCGAGGGCACGGAGATTCTGCTGAATACGGATTATAAGGCATTTTCTCAGGAAAATCCGGAGATCGCGAACCGCATCATTTACACCGGCATGATCGACGCCTTTTATGATTTCTGCTACGGTCCCCTGCAGTACCGTACGGTATCCTTTGAGACTGAGGTGCTGGACTGCGACAATTATCAGGGCAACGCGGTGGTCAATTATACGGAGCGCCAGGTCCCCTACACCCGCATCATTGAGCATAAGCATTTTGAGTTCGGAACCCAGCCAAAGACGGTCATCAGCCGGGAATATCCCACCGAGTGGAAGCCGGGCATGGAGCCCTATTATCCCATCAATGATAAGGCCAATTCGGCTCTTTATGAGAAATATAAGGCGCTGGCGGATCAGGAGGGAAAGGTCTGGTTTGGCGGCAGGCTGGCAAGCTATAAGTATTTTGACATGGATAAGACCATCGAGGCGGCCTGGGCGCTGCTGGAAAAGCTGATATGAGTAAAAAACTGATCGCCTATGTGGACGGCAGCTACAATCCCGATCTGCAAAAATATGCCTTCGGCTGTGTGTTCCTGACGCCGGAAGGGGAGATTGTGGAGAGAAACGGCAGCGGTTCCAACCCGGAGTCCGCGGCCATCCGCAATGTGTCCGGGGAGATGCTGGGCGCCATGTACTCTGCCCGCTACGCC
>JAJQCU010000362.1:6862-8911 GCA_021202575.1 Lachnospiraceae bacterium | reverse complement strand
TGCGGGAGCGGAACCGGTCCGTACACTGGACCTCCCCCAGAGAAAGCAGCTCTTCCACGCCCTCGCTCATCAGGCGGTAAATTCTGTCCTCATCTCCGCCGCAGCTGAGCTCCTTCCGCTTCAGATTTACCTGTGGGAGCCACCCTAACAGCCGGTAGAGAACCTCCTGCTCCGCCGTATAGTCCCGGTACGTCTCCACATCGGTCTTCCGGCTCTCATCCAGCCAGTCCGTCATGGAAAAGCTCTTATCCTCATAGCGGGCATAGGACTCACAAAAGGCGTCATTCTCATCCGCGTCCAGATAAAAGACAAAATTCACCTGCGGCGGCAGGAAGGAGTGAATTCTGTCCGGATTATTTTCCTTTACCTCCAGTATATCCTGCATGGCGGGCAGAATCTGATAGTAAAATTCCGACATGTTGTTGCGGCCGATCAGCATGGCAAAGGAGCCATCCTCCCCGGACATGGAAACCAGGCTTCCGATCCTCTCCCGATAGCCGTTTTCCGAGCGGAACAGCCTGTCCCCGCTGACATAATAAGCGCAGTCCATGCCGAAGGATAACTCCGGCAGCCTCCCGCTTACCTGAATTCCGTGAAACTCCGCGGAAGAGGAGGCTGATGACCGGGCTGTCCCCGCCTGGCTCGTTCCACGCGCCTGCTGCGTTGAGGAAGTCTGGCCTCTCTTTTCCTTATACTCTGAAATATTGACCGGGATCCGGGGGTTTCCTTCTCCCTGGCGCAGCCGGGTCTTCACCACTGGCTGTGCGTCCCGATCCTCATATTCCACATCCCCGTCGCCTATCTCATTGTAAAATTCATCCAGCCGCCAGCCGAAAAGATTCAGGGAGCCTCCCACGCGCACCGACCTTGGATAATAATACCGGCTGCGGGCGGCGTCCTCCATTCTCTGGCCGAACTCCTCTTCCTCCTGTACGATTCTCTCGATAAAGCGAAGCCAGTTCTGGCTCTCCTGGTTAAAATTACTCCGGCGGTGGTTGATCTGTGTATTTGACCCATAGGTAGCCGTGGCGCAGTTGCGCACATTGGCGCAGAACTCATCCAGCTGTTTGATTACAAACAGTCTTCCCGTCCCCACCTTGAAGGACGCTGTCAGAGTGCCGTCCTTTTTGATCAGCCTGGGCTTTAAGGTCAGGCTCTCCTCCTTCCAGGTTTTGTCCGCCACCAGAATGTTGGAACGCCGGCGCCGGTTGGCCGCCATCAGGCGCTCCGCGTTTTTGTCCGTGGCGTCCCCTATATTATGGCTCTTCAGATAATCCTTCACCCAGTAAAGCAAAGCCGCCATATACTGACAATCCGGATCGTCCATATCGTACCAGCCGTACCAGCTCTGTCTTTTCGCGCACGTGGGGCAGCCGCACTGCCTGTTTACCACACGGTTTTTATTAAAAACCACTGTTGTCACAAATTCCGACTGTCCCGCTTTTACATGCCACATGGCCTGTCCCAGGGACTCGCCGCTGCTGTGATACTCGTCATACCCGGTGGAAAGCTCCACATTATCCACTTTTCCCTTGACGTACAGGTCATAGCCCTTATTGCCGGAGACTTCCGGGAAAGAAACAGAGGTACTGATCTGCTCCCCGGCGAAATACAGATATTTCGCCAGCTGGGCAATGCTGCCGCCGCCGATTTTTGAATCTGAATCGGCGGCTGCCGTTTCCGCCAGAGGCTGGTATCCCTTCTGAGCAAGTCTCAGCTTGTCCGCCTCCGCCTTTTCAAGCGCTTCCTTCTCCCGGCGGGCTTCCTCCGCCAGCCTTTTCTCCTCCGCTTTCCTGACCGCCTCGGCCCTGGCCTTTCTCTCCGCGGCGGTTTCCGTTGTCCCTTTTGAGCGTCCCGCGACCCGGCGCGACTGATTCATGATGGTTTCCTCCTGTTTACCGGTGCCCTGCGCAAACTGCCTGTTCCTGCATCGGATCGTATTTTTTCTCTTTTATCTTCAGGAAATTGGTTACGATGTCAAAAGTGTTTCACGGATTGTTCCGCGCTTCGTGCTCCCAAAATCCCACCGAAAATCATTCCCTGTCAAAA
>JAJQCU010000362.1:1516-6852 GCA_021202575.1 Lachnospiraceae bacterium | reverse complement strand
GTCAAAAAATTCCAGAATGTCCTCATACACCTTCTGGTTGTTTTTTTCATTTAAAATCTCATGGCGCATGCCGCTGTAAAGCCGGCCCTCCACCTTCGTGTAGCCTCTCTCCACCAGAAAGCTCTTCAGGCTCAGGAAACTGCGCTTGGACTGAATTACCGGATCGTCCAGCCCGGCCGCCAGTAGGATGGGCAGCTGCCGGTTGGTCACATGCCAGCCCTTTTTTGAAAAGACCTCCTTCAGCATGTGGAACAGGGTATCAAAGCCGTCCACCGTAAACACAAAGCCGCACAGCGGATCCTCATTGTAGGCCTTCACATTATCCTCATTGGCGGAAAGCCAGGCATTGGGCACATCGTATCCTTTATTATAGGCGCTGAACACCAGGTTGTTCAAACTCTCTACCCTGGCCCTGGGGCCTTCCTTTTTCTTCAGGACCGTTGTCAGAGCCAGGGCGGCGCCGATCACCGGATTGTTGGTGGGCGGACCGCTCAGCACCAGCTTGTCAATCGCGTCGTCATGCTCCTTCAGATACAGCCGGGCTGCCAGGGTTCCCATGCTGTGGCCGAACAGATAAAGCCTCAGCTGCGGATATTTGGTCTTCAGATACAGGGAAATCTGAAACAGATCCCGGGCCAGCGCGTCATAGGGCTGTTCATTAAAATATCCATAGGCGTTCGGATAAGCCAGGCTGGCGCCGTGCCCCCTGTGGTCATGAATCGCCGCCACATAGCCGTTGGCCGCCAGATATTTCATAAAATCATAATAGCGCTCCTTGTGCTCGCACATGCCGTGAGTGAGCTGAATGATCGCCTTCGGCTCTCCCTCGGGCTCTATGATGGTGCCGCTGAGGGTCACATTGTCCAGTTTTGATGTGACAATAAAATTCTTCATTTTCCTTCCTCCCTGAAGCTGTATTTTATTTGTTGAAAACATACCTGTCCAGCCTGTCAAAGGCCTCCTTCAGCATGGAGTAGGGCACCGCCAGATTCATGCGGATGGTATCCGGCTTTTGGAAGGGTCTGCCGTCCTGCCAGATCACTCCCACCCGGATGCCTTCCTTTAACAGCTCATCCACGCTCATTCCATGCTCCCGGCACCACTGGCCGCAATCCAGATAAAGCATATAGGTTCCCTGCGGTTTCGACAGATTGACCCCCTGAAAATGCTCCGTAATATAATGATAACCATAATCCACGTTTTGCGTCAGCACCTGACAGAGCTCATCCAGCCACTCCTGCCCCTCCGGACTGTAAGCACCCATTAAAGCATACATAGACAACACATTCATATCATTATAGTGGCTCAGCCGGGACTGCTTTACTACCCTGTCTCTGAGATAAGTGTCATATATAATATGATAGGAACCGATCAGCCCCGCCAGATTGAAGGTCTTGGAGGGCGCGTAAATGGCGATGGTGCGCTTTCTGACGTCCTCAGACACACTCTGGGTGGGAATGTGCGTATGCCCCGCCAGAATCAGGTCAGACCAGATTTCATCGGAAACCACCACGCAGTCATTGGCCTGGTAAACCTCCATGGCCTTCTCCAGCTCCTCCCTCTCCCAGACCCTGCCGGTGGGATTGTGGGGAGAACAGAAAACGCAGAAATGGATATGATTCTCCTTAATCTTCCGATCCATATCCTCATAATCCATGCGGTAAATGCCCTGCTCGTCCGGCTTCAGGGAGCTTAAGACCATCCTGCGCCCGTTGTCCTCCATCACGTGGGTAAAGCCAATGTAGGTCGGGGAGTGCAGCAGCACCGCCTCCCCCGGCGCGGTAAAGGCCTGCAGGGCGGAAGCCAGACAGCCCAGCACACCGTTTTCATAGCCGATGGCCTCTTTTGTCAGCCCCTCCACCCCATGGCGGCTTTTCTGCCAGTCGATAATGGCGTCAAAATATTCCTTTCTGGTATCATAATATCCAAAGGCCGGATGCCTCGTCCTCTCAATAATCGCGTCCTGTACCGCGGAGACCGTGGCGAAATTCATGTCCGCCACCCACATGGGAATAGTGGAAAAGCCCTCGTCCACCCTCGCTCCCTCCACAGGGATTTTATCCACAGCGATGGAGTCCTTTCCATGCCGGTCCATAATGGAAGTAAAATCGTATTTCATGTTCGTTTCCTCTTTTCTGTAATGTATGATACAGGCAAACCCGAAATTATTCAAGAGCGTACAGCCAAATTCTTTTCCGGACCGTTGAAATAATTGCTGTTCACAAGCTCCGCTTCTGCCTTCACAATCCCGCCCCCGACGGGATGTTTTCTGTGAATAGTAACCTGAAATATCAAAAAATACTGTCGTATCTCACAAATCCGTGTTACACTATGGGAAAGGAAACGACAGCGCACAAAATTATAACCCCCTTCGCGGAACGCATTCTGTATATGTTGAACCATTCTTTCGGAAAGGAGCAAAAACTCCATGAATTTATTTGATATTGTCGGGCCGGTGATGGTCGGCCCCTCCAGCTCCCACACCGCGGGAGCCGCCAAAATCGGTAATGTGGCGCGCAGGCTTCTGAACGAGGATGTGGCGGAGGCAGAGATTTTATTTCATGGCTCCTTTCTCGCCACAGGCAAGGGACATGGCACCGATAAGGCTCTTCTCGCCGGACTGATGGGACTTGCCGTGGACGACCCGCTGATTCCATACAGCTTTGAGATTGCCCGGCAAAAAGGACTGAAATATCGTTTCGGCGGAATCGATCTGGGCGACGCCCACCCCAATTCCGTAAAGCTCCTCCTCACCGGAATCAGCGGCAAAAAGCTGGAGCTGACCGCGTCCTCCATAGGCGGCGGACGAATCGAGGTCAATGAGGTGGACGGGCTGGCCAACAGCTTCAGCGGCGACTAGCCCACCCTGATCATCCAGAATCAGGACCAGCCCGGCCTGGTGGCTGAGATCACCTGCGTACTGGCGGGCTTTCAGATCAACATCGCCACCCTGCAGCTTTACCGCTCCAGCCGGGGCGGATACGCGGTCACAGTCATTGAATGTGATGATGAGGTGCCTCAGGATGTGGTAGCGGAGCTGGCACACGAGGAGGGGATTGTCAAGGTGACCTATTTAAGCATGAACAGCTGAACATCTACAAGGAGCATTATGTACACTTCAGTAAAAGAAATCATGGAAACCTGTGAAAAGGAGCGCATCCCCTTCTGGGAATGCGTCAGAAAAGAGGACTGCGCTGAGCAGGCCATGTCCCCGGAAGAAAATTTTGACAAAATGAAAAAAATGTATCTGGCCATGCGGGCGGCTGACCAGTCCTATGACCCGCAGCTTCTGTCCCAAAGCGGCATGTCCGGCAGGGACGGAGCCAAAATTGCCGCCGCCAGACAGGAGGGGAAGCTTTTGTGCGGCGACTTCATCGGCCTTGTGATGGAAAAGGCGGTTCAGATGGGCGAGTCCAACGCCTGCATGAAGCGTATCGTGGCCGCTCCCACCGCCGGTTCCTGCGGCGTTCTGCCCGCGGTGCTTCTGTCCCTTCAGGAGCAGAAGGGATTTGACGATGAGCGGATGACAGAGGCTTTGTATGTGGCCGCCGGTATCGGCGGCGTCATCGCCTCCCGAGCCTTTCTGGCGGGAGCCGCCGGCGGTTGCCAGGCGGAGATCGGCTCCGCCTCCTCCATGGCGGCGGGAGCCGCGGCTTATCTGAACGGCGGCGATACCGAAGCCATCGCCCACGCCGCCGCTCTTGCCATGAAAAACCTGCTGGGCCTGGCCTGCGACCCGGTGGCCGGCCTTGTGGAAATCCCCTGTGTGAAGCGCAACGTGATCGGCGCGGTAAACGCCCTGACCAGCGCCGACCTGGCAATCGCCGGTGTGGAAAGCCGCATTCCTGTGGATGAGGTCTTCGACGCCATGCGCTCCATCGGCCGCTCCCTGCCGGAAAATATCCGGGAAACCGGCCTGGGAGGACTGGCGGCCACGCCTACAGGCGCAGCCCTCAGAGAGCGGCTGCGCAATCTGTAAATGTCACACAACAAAAAGGCCGGGGCAGTCTGAATCAACCCCCGGCCTTTTTATTATTTTTCAAAATATCTCTCAGCAAAAATCATGACATGCCGTGATGCCAAAATAATCCATGGCGCATTCCAGCTCTGTATTCCACAGCGCGTATTCATGCCTGAACCCTTCAATCTCCTTAAAATACATATTGGTCACGCCGAGCTTTTGCGCATATTCCCTGAACCGCAGAAACCGGGGATATACATTCTTATCCTTTGTGCCGCAGGAAACATACATCGGGATCAGCGTGCCATTCTGGGCCGCCTCTGTAAACCGATCCCAGGCATTTTCCGGGGAATTCAGGAAATCACCCACAGTGTCATATTTCGCCACCTGATTGACCTCCTTGGGCCGCATGCCCGTGCCGTTGGGCCCCGGAAATCTGACAGGATCCTTTGCCGCCTCCCGGAATTCCCCGGCCTTCATATCAGCGTAGGGCCGCAGATACTCGATTTCTCTGGCCGTACTGGACAAAATCATGGCTCCGCCAAACAGCTCCGGGTGTCCCAGCGCCAGCATCAGCGCTCCGTTTCCGCCCATGGACATTCCTCCCACAAAGTTATCCTCCTTTTTGTCGGAGGCGGGAAGCCAGTTGTGTATCAGAGGCATCAGCTCCTTTGTGATATAATCCCAGACCCGGAACCCGTCCGCAAAGCTAACATAATTGGAATAATCGCTGTTCAGCACGCTGGGCGTGACCACGATCAGGTCCCTTGCCTCCGCGTACCGGCAGATATTGGTGTTTCTGATCCAGTCCGTGGCGTCCCCGCAGGAGCCGTGCAGCAGCCAGAGTACCTTATATTTTTGTCCGCTCCGGTAAAAAGCGGCCGGATCCTCTTCCTCCGTCGACACTCTTGGCATAATCACGGAAACAGTGGTATTTCCCATCAGATATTTACTGAAAATATTCAGCGTAAACAAAGCCATACCGCAAATTCCTCCTTATAAAAACTGTATAAGAAACTGTATTACAGTGGGGAAGGTTGCCACCACCACAATCATACGGGCCGTATTGACCGCCGCCACCTGCACCGTGTCCGTTCCCAGCTCCTCGGACAGGATAGACACCTCCCCAATGCCGCCTGGTGTGGAGCAGAGCAGGCAGGTTCCGTAATCCATATCGGAAATTTTCCCCAGGATAAAAGACATCAGGAATACATAAATCATGATGTCCAGAATAATCAGCGCCACCACCGGGGCTAACGATGGGATCATGCTGATAGTCTCTCTGGTAATGCCAAGTCCGATATAGGTGCCCGTAAACACCTGCTGATATTTTTTCAGATTTCCCGGATAGGTTACCTTGTCGAAAATGCAGTTT
>JAJQCU010000362.1:0-1506 GCA_021202575.1 Lachnospiraceae bacterium | reverse complement strand
GTCAGAAGCAGCGCCCCCACCAGGGTTCCTCCCGGAACGCCCATGGCTCTGAAAAACAGGCCGCCGACAGCCGCGAACACAAACATTCTCACAAGCTGCAGATAATACTTTCTGTCCGGCTTTGCTCCCTGTGCTTCCCTCTTCTTTTTCTCCGTTCTTTCTACCTTTTCGCCCTCCGGTTTTTTCCGGTTGATCAGAGCCACAAAGATAATGGGCAGCAGACAGTTGCAGAAAAGCATACGGACAGTCTGCAACAACCCCACCATTCCGGTGTCCGCCCCCACATCCGCGGCCACAAACACCATATCCGTTGCCCCTCCGGGCGTAATGGAAAGAAGCGTTGTGGCAATATCCATGGTGGAAATCCTGCCGATAATGATACCAAATACAATATTTAATCCCATACAGACCGCCACCACACTGATCACGGGCACGATCAGCTTTTTCATCTGTATCAGATCTTTTCTGCCAATGCGGCTTCCCGACATGGCGCCCAGACAGATCTGGACGGCCACCTTGACGAAGGAATACATATATCCGTTGCCGGTCACCAGGTTAAACACCACCGCGCCGATCATGCCGCCGATCATGCCGCCTGCCGGAATCTTTAAACGGATCGCAATCGCACCGAACAGAAACGCTGCCGCCAGCGTAGCGGCAAACCATAAAAATGTTTCCATAACAATCTGTCCCTCTTCTGTTCTCAGGCTCCCTGTTTTCTGTAAATATTATCCGAATGAAACTGTATGGTCACATCATCCAGCACAGCGGTATCCACATCCGTGTCAATCATCTGAATCCACTGACGGCTTCCCACATAATTTCCTGCCAGAATCAAACTCATGGCTTCTATCAGCTTCTCGAATACCTGCGATGGCAGCGGACTTCCCCATTGACGATAGTCCGCGTGGGCATTGTAAATATGCTCCCTGTCAAAGTCCATATTCCAGATGCGAAGCAGGGCTTCATGCGCCTCTTCTATGGAAGCGTGCCTCATTCCCTGAATGGGCCTGACGCCGATTCCCTGAAAATAATTGCAGGCATCCCCCGCAAAGAGATATTTCGTCCTGCTGTCAATGGCCACCATGGAACCCGGCGTGTGCCCCGGGCACAGATAACAGCTCACCGTCCGTCCTCCCAGATCAAAGGAATCCCCGTCCTTTAAAGGAATGACCTCAGGCTCCTCCTCAACAGAAAAGTCCTTTACATCCTCCTTCGTCCACGGATAATCTCTGTCCGGGTAGCGTTTCAGGATATGCTTCGTATAATCCAGGCGGCTGGCCGCCGAGGTCAGGGGCCTGACAACAGGCCCCATTCCCATATCCACCTCACTCATGTAAACCCTGGGGAACAATGCCGCGTTCCCCACATGATCTCTGTGATTGTGCGTCAGGAATACATCCAGCGGCTTCTGTACAAGCTCCTGCGCAAAAGTCTTCAGATCCCCGATCCCGATTCCCGCATCCACAAGAAGCGCCCGTTTCTCTCCCTCAATCAGGAACATGG
>JAJQCU010000123.1:5584-9043 GCA_021202575.1 Lachnospiraceae bacterium | reverse complement strand
TACAGGAATGGAGCCGGAAACAATAGACGTCGGCGGGCGGAATTCTCTGGATCTGGCTCCCACCATTCTGGATTATCTGGATATCAGCGCCGAAAATTATTTTCTGGGAGAGAGCCTGTTCTCAGAAACCGGCACAGATTATGATACCATCTTTTATTCAGAGGCAAGCCCGATTTCCACGAAAGACGGGGCTATAACCGTCCTCGGCCAGGATGAGGCCGAAGCATTCGAAACAAAGCTTCGGCAATACTTCGCGGCCAAGCTCTCTGACCCATCTGAGGATACATTGGAGACTCTGAGCACACTGACATCCACCAGAACAGTTACAGCGCTCTCCGAAGACGGGCAGATTCTGGAGGTGACCTACACACCCTCCGGCAAGGAGAACTATAACCAATACTGGTTTGCTGTCTGGAGCGCGGAAAATGCCCAGGACGACCTGGTATGGTATTATGCCTCCAAAAAGGCAAACGGTGACTGGACTTTCTCCGTTCCCCTCTCCTCCCATACCTTCGAGGGTGAAATCGAGATCGACGTGTACGGAGGAGATACAAAGGCGACAGACCGGTTGGATCTGATCACACTCATGCTGCCCTAACGTATTTTTTCAGGAACTTACATAATGCATTTTTTCAGGAACTTATCTTGTCTTTTTTACCTTCTTATGCTATATTCAATGCCGGTGTCATAAGAATTTACGCCGCATAGCCGTCCGCGTCTTCCCTGCGAATGAAGATACAGGCAGCATTCCATTCAGGGCGGCCATAAACGACAACAAGGAGGAAAAACTATATGTCACAATCAGCAGACAGAAAATCCGGCAAAAAAGGACTGGCCGCGGTCATCATCCTGATCGCTCTGATCGCGGTATTCGCGCTCATCTACACATTTTTGTCCCCGTCCGCTTCTAAGGGCAGCAAGTCTCTGACCATCGAGGTGATTGACAACGAGGGAGAGACCACCACATATTCCGTCAAAACCGACGCCGAGTATCTGCGTCAGGCAATGGATGAGACTGAGGGACTGACCTACGAGGGAACAGAATCTGAATATGGTATGTACGTGGAAACCGTCAACGGCGTCACCGCGGACTACAATGCGGACGGCGCTTACTGGGCCTTTTATGTGGACGGCGAGTACTGCAATTACGGTATTGACTCCCAGCCGGTGAATGATGGGGAGGTCTATACCATCGAGTATACTGTATATTAGTGCGGCAGGGAATGGCTGCTTAATCGGCCCGCGGTCAGCACGATTGTAAACGGCATATAGCCGTCCGCTATTTCTACAGGGACACGTCTACTCTATTTCTACAGGGACATCGGCATGGGAAACGGCTCCGGAATTTCAGTAAAGGATATCGCGCTGATCGGCATGATGACCGCCACCATTGAAGTGGTAAAGGACGCGCTGGCTTTTTTGCCGAACGTGGAGCTGGTAACCCTGCTGATTGTTCTTTATACTCTTTTTTTCGGGAAGCGGATTCTGTTCGCCATCCCGGTGTTCGTGCTCCTGCAGGGAATGGTCCACGGCTTCGGCCTCTGGTGGATTATGTATCTGTATGTATGGCCGCTTCTGGCAGTGCTGACTTCTCTTTTCAGGAAGCAGACCTCCCTTCTGTTCTGGAGCGCCTTCTGCGGCCTGTTCGGTTTGTTTTTCGGGGCGCTGTGCTCTCTGCCTTATCTCGTACTCAGCGGTCCGGCGGCGGCTTTCGCCTGGTGGGTTGCCGGGATTCCCTTCGATCTCCTTCACTGCGTATCCAACGCCGTTCTCTGCCTTGTGCTTTTCAAACCGCTGCGCCTGGCGCTCGGCAAATTAAAAATCGCCTGGTTCTGAATCACTTTATTTTTATAAAAAATACGAAAGGATCATTCTGCTATGAACATTATCGTAACCGGAGGCGCCGGTTTCATCGGCAGCAACTTTGTTTTCCACATGCTGGACAAATACCCGGACTACCGCATCATCTGTCTGGACTGCCTGACCTATGCCGGCAATCTCTCCACTCTGGCTCCTGTCATGGACAACCCCAATTTCCGCTTTGTGAAGGAAAGCATCACCGACAGGGCCGCCGTCTATCAGCTTTTTGAGGAGGAACACCCGGATATTGTGGTCAATTTCGCCGCGGAGAGCCATGTGGACCGCTCCATCGAAAATCCGGAGGTGTTTCTGGATACCAATATCAAGGGTACGGCTGTGCTCATGGACGCCTGCCGCAAGTACGGCATTACCCGCTATCATCAGGTTTCCACCGATGAGGTTTACGGCGACCTGCCCTTAGACCGGCCGGATCTGTTCTTCACTGAGGAGACCCCCATCCATACCAGCAGCCCCTATTCCGCTTCCAAGGCAAGCGCCGACCTGCTGGTGCTGGCTTACCACAGGACCTACGGCCTGCCCGTGACCATCAGCCGCTGCTCCAACAACTATGGTCCCTATCATTTCCCGGAGAAGCTGATTCCGCTGATGATCGCCAATGCCTTAAACGATAAGCCTCTGCCGGTCTACGGCGAGGGACAAAACGTCCGCGACTGGCTGTATGTGGAGGACCACTGCAAGGCCATCGACCTGATCATCCACAAGGGCCGCGTGGGCGAAATCTACAACATCGGCGGCCACAATGAGATGCGCAATATCGACATTGTGAAGCTGATCTGCAAGGAATTAAACAAGCCGGAAAGCCTGATCACCCATGTCACTGACCGCAAGGGCCACGACATGCGCTACGCCATCGACCCCACCAAGATTCACAACGAGCTGGGGTGGCTGCCGGAGACCAGATTTGCCGACGGCATCAAAAAGACGATTCAGTGGTATCTGGACAACAGGGAATGGTGGGAAACCATTATTTCCGGGGAGTATCAGAATTATTATGAGAAAATGTACGGGAACCGGTAATGACATAACGTCTTTTACCATATATGAAATTTTTGTCGCTTTCATCATGAAATGATAGAAACGACCAAAGTATCTGATACAACGGTTCATGTCGCCGGTGAAAAAGCGGCAGAAATGGAGACGAAAATGAAAGCATTTGTCACCGGCGTCGGCGGCCAGCTGGGCCACGACGTCATGAATGAGCTGGCAAAACGCGGCTACGAGGGAGTGGGCAGCGATATCGCCCCGACATACAGCGGCATCCAGGACGGCACTGCCGTCACCTCCATGCCCTATGTCGCCCTGGACATCACAGACAGGGAAAAGGTATTCTCCACAATCCGCGGCATCGCTCCCGACATCGTGATCCACTGCGCCGCCTGGACAGCCGTGGACCTGGCGGAGGATGAGGACAAGCAGGAAAAGGTTCAGGATATCAACGCCAACGGGCCAAAATATATCGCCGAAATCTGTAAGGAGCTGGACTGCAAGATGATCCAGATCAGCACCGACTATGTCTTTGACGGCCAGGGCAATACCCCCTGGGAGCCGGACTGCAGGGATTACGCACCCCTGAACGTA
>JAJQCU010000123.1:2793-5574 GCA_021202575.1 Lachnospiraceae bacterium | reverse complement strand
AACGTATATGGCTCCACCAAACTGGGAGGCGAGCTGGCAGTCTCCTCCACTCTGGAAAAATATTTTATCGTCCGCATCGCCTGGGTTTTTGGCCTGAACGGCAAAAACTTCATCAAGACCATGCTGAATCTGGGAAAAGCCCATGATACCCTGCGGGTAGTCAGCGACCAGATCGGCACTCCCACCTACACCCTGGACCTGGCAAGGCTTTTGGTGGATATGGCCGGAACGGAAAAATACGGCTACTACCACGCCACCAACGAGGGCGGCTACATCAGCTGGTATGATTTTACGGTGGAGATTTTCCGTCAGGCTTATGAGCTGGGACATGAGGAATACAGCCCCGACAGGGTGAAGGTTTTGCCCGTCACCACCGCGGAATACGGCGCCTCCAAAGCCGCCCGGCCCTTCAACAGCCGGCTGGATAAGAGCAAGCTGTCCGAAAACGGCTTTACACCCCTTCCGGACTGGAAGGACGCGCTGCGGAGATTCCTGCAGGCATACGAGTTTTAAGATTTGAGGAAGGCAAAAAAGGAAGGATTGCGAACCTTCTGACCCAAAAATATCATCTTTTCCGGAAAGCGCTGCGGATCACTTCAGACCACAGCGCTTTCCGACGCCATAACCGGCAGACGGATCAAAATCTGGTAAACGATTCCCCACAGGCCGTTCAGCACAGCGTTGTCCAGCCAGGACAGAGGGCGGCTCAACGCCCCCGACGCAAGCAAAAGCAGCAGAAGCAGTCTCCCATACGACTGGAAACGGCTGAAAAAAACGCCGACGGCGGGGATGAGTTCCTCCAGCACATGGGAACCGTCCAGAGGCGGAAACGGAATCAGATTGAAAACGCCAAGGCCCACATTGATCACGGCGCCGTAGTATACGATGATTTCCAGCGTTCTCCAGAAGGCGGAAGCTGACGGCGCGTACAGCGCAAGCAGTCCATATAACAAAAGTGACAAAAACGCCAGAATAAAGTTCGCAAATGGGCCGGCCAGAGAAACTAAGATGACGCCTCTCCTCGGGTTTTTGTAATACCGGGCATTGATCGGCACCGGTTTCGCCCATCCCATATGGAAAAACAAGAGGCACAGCGTCCCCGCCGGGTCCAGGTGCCTGATCGGATTTAATGTCAGCCTGCCCGCCCGGCGGGGCGTCGGATCCCCAAGCCGGTCTGACACCCAGCCATGGGCGCATTCATGAAATATAATTGCCGCCAGCACCGCCGGAGCGGCGTACAGCAGAGACTGTATCTGTGAAATATAATAACTGAGCATGGTTGTATTATCCTGCTTCTCCTTTCGCTTCGATTTCCTTATACAATTGCTTCTAACAGGATTTTATCTCCATATTTTATCTCTTTGATCCTTCAGCTCATCCTCTGACAGAAACAGGTTATAAAGCCACATTTCAAAAATTCTGTTAGAAACAGCCACACTGCCATCACAGTTTTTCATGTAGCCAAACATGCTGCCAAGATGGAGCGCCTCATTATAAAGATTATAAGAATAGCGGCTTCCCTGAAATAAAATATTTCTCATCATGTCCCGCATACCTGAATGATCATTAAGCTGGCGGTTCAGACTGTCAAACAAAGTGGAGCGTTCCCGCAGGATCACCCCAACCGCTTCTGTAATCCCTCTCTGAGACCACGCCTCGAATCCCTGACAAGCGTCAGATATAAGCATGTCGTCAATTGTTTTGCAAATATAAAGGAGATACAGAATCTTCTTTCATCCGTAAACTCTGCGTTACTCAGCTTTTGAAAATCCACAGAGATAACAATATATTCCTCTCGGAGCACATCTGCGAGACAGGCCAACGTGGTGGTCTTACCATATTGCCTGGCACGGTTCATCACAAAATAACTGCCCTGATCAACCATAATTTTGATCTGTGCCAGTTTTTCATCAATGTTCACCATATAATGTCTGGATGGTATACACTTTCCGGTTATATTAAAAGTTTTCAAACCGATACCCTCCCGTTAAAAAGTCCTATCAGACATTATCTTACTATACTTTAAGAAGAGGCGCAAGTCTATCCTGGGCAAACATATCCGAGTTTTTTATACTGCGACATGACCACTTAGCTGAATAAAACTCTCCACTCTACACCGCTGTATAAGTTGGTTCCATAAAAACAATCAATCTATCAATGACAACAGGGAATGCCAACTCACTTTCTTTTGCTGGCTGAAAACTCTCCCACTGGCGTTTAAAAAATTCCAGTTCCGGGAACTGTCTGATTCTCGTAAAAGCATTCTCCAATGCCTTCCGGTTTCTATGCTGCATTGTAGAGCGTACAGCTTCACTCAACACAGCGCCATCAAAATCAAAGATATTGGAAAGATAATAAATATCGAAGAAATCCTTCATCCTGCTTATTGCTTGCCTGGTTTCTCAATCTTGCCAGTACAGAAGCTGCCATGTTTTTTACAGCCATATTCCCAATACCTCCCTGACCTTTTTATCTACATGCAGTATCCTCGCATAGTTCGAAAGGTTTGCAATATTTCGTTCTGTATCTTTTAGATAATCAACTGCCTTTTCCTTGATTTCTTGAACTACCCCAACCGACGTCTCGTCGGTCGGGGTAGTTCAAAACTTGTGGACTCGTGACTTCTATATACAATATTGACACTTACAAGAATTTGGGATAAACTTCAAATAAACAAATAGAAAATAAGGAGAGAATAAAACATGGGATTTTTCACCAAAAATAAAAGCAAAAGAAATCAAGTAAGCCATCCTGTTCCTGAACAGGAGAAAGCCAATATAG
>JAJQCU010000123.1:0-2743 GCA_021202575.1 Lachnospiraceae bacterium | reverse complement strand
CCACTCATAAAGAAGAAAAAATAGTAAAAGGGAAATCTCTGGAACAGAATAATGCTGAGCAAAGTGCTGAACGCAAGGCAGAACCCAGCAGTCTTGATAAAATCAGAACCGACCTTGAATTGGCAGAAGCACTCCTTGCCAGGGATAATATAGACTTGAGTGCCAACCTTGCTTATATGCAAGCAAAACGTGATTTTGAAAGCCTTTATCCCAATGGCTTGCAGCAGACAAATTATACAACGGAACTGACCTGGGGCAGAAACCAACATGACCTTGACGATTCTGTTAATTTTTACTTGCAGAATATTTCTGAGAAACATCGTGATCAGGATTTCCAAGTCGACTTCATTGCCAAAGTGGAAAATACAGAAACGGGGGCGCATCGATGTAACAATCCTTTTTCACTGGACAAAAACCTTATATTTCGAAGATCTTATCCCCAAAATTGGGGATTACCCACAGCAAAACATTACCGAAAAGCTCGTAAATGAGCACAGACAAAATGTTGGAAAACTTCGCCGCGAATACGTTGATCAGCTTCTTAAGGAAGGAAGAAAAGTTCCGGAAAAATACGCCGAATATATAAACATGTGAATGCCATATACCAGAGCAGACTTCCTTATCTTTTCCCACACCGCAAAAATTTGTTTTTTTCGGTCATATTCCTGAAAATGGAAAACAGAGAAAAATAGAGGTGGCTTGGATTGGGCTGGATGATGGAATACAATGTGATGGAAATGGGTGGAAGGGACGGAGCTTCGGGGGTGTGGTCTGGTCAACCCGGATGTCTGAATAATTGTCTGTACTATCCGGGCTTTATCCTGTTTCTTACTCATTATTCGTCCTTCTTCGACAATTTAAGCGAAAAAATTAGCGGGCGATATAAAAACCGCCCGCCTTTTCATTATAGTTGCGTGTTATAATGCTGGCCGTCAGCCCCGGTATCCTACCGAATACCTATGCAATGAGAAATTTAAGTCCCCCATGCGGACTACATCTATATCCCAGATTAATTATGAAGCAACACTATGTCAGCCGTCTCTCTAAGAGAAGTTCCTTTGCTTTATCCAGAGAGACATTCAGCTTCGCCTGAAGTTTGACCAGGATGCTTTCGTCCGGAAGTCCAATTTCTCTGTAAATGTCAATAATCTCTTTTGCCCTCCCCCTAAATTCTCCATTTATTTTTCCCTTTGCTTCTCCCTTTGCTTCTCCTTTTGCTTCTCCCTCAGCCTCTCCGGCCAGCTTTCCCTGGTTATAAATCCATTCTGATACCTCACACATTTCCGGCTCTCCTTCCTTACTCTTGAGATAATGCACTCTCTCCGACAGCGCCCCCTGGCTCATATCCTCCGGATCCGCCGTCTTAAAGTACTTCATCATCCCTGCCAGTTCGCTCCCGTCATCCACTTCTCCGTTTACGTAAATCAGGCGCGTCCCGTCATCGTACGGCAGCTCTGTGCCATCCCTGCCCTGTAGTGTCTTCCTCACATGGCACATGGTCATGCCTGAATGCCAGATATCCTTCTCGCTGATATAGACTATGTACACATCCGGCAGTTCGCAGTACTCCTTCCCTTTGTCCAGGCTGCTTTTATCAATCATAGCTCCGTAATATCTTGTCCGCCTGGCATGGTCAACGGTGCTGCGTCTCTGATCCTCCAGGTTGTACAAGCTCCCCTCCGGATCTTCCGCAAACACATCCAGGATAGAGTCCTGTGCAGTCAGGTTTGGCAGATGCCATTGGGTTGTCACTTTTGTTAATTCCAGCTCCTCATTCCCAAGGACTTTCTTCAGCACGTACTCGCTTGCGCCTTTGTCCCTCAGGGCGGTGGTCATGAACAGGTCGCTGAATAAATTCAGTCCCCGGATCTTACTCACCCCCTCTTCGATAACCCTGGCGCGGCTATCCGGTTTTCCGTGCAAAACATCCTCCTTTCACTGAAGTAGGGCGATATATCACCCCTTTTATAAGTTTGATCTTACCTGTTTTCGGGATGATGTCAGTTTAACACGGACGGGAAAATTTGTCAACATTTGACAAAACATTACACGAAATATTTGAGACGCTCGGTGACATGGCGGTGACCCTCCGTGGCTTCGCGGTATTTAGATACTCAAATTCAACCGTCTTTTCACGGAGCGGTTCCAGCCCCACAGCTGCCCCCTTTATATGTAATATCTTTAACATTTCCGCAATGTCACCTGAACCCAATGTGTCCTGATTCGATGATCTAATCATGCCAGCACCTCCACATAAGTTATCATCTTTTTCTCAATACCAAACAAAGCCGCATACTTCATCAAAAGGTTCAGATCTCTGTCTCTACCCCTCATATATTCTTTCATAGCCGTTTGAAATGTCTGGGAGTCAATGTCATCGTGGTAACGGACAATATCACAGACAGTACGTGGATATTCCGTTGCGGCGGAGCCGCCAGTCCGGTATGCCCCGGAATATTCAGCTGTCTACGCTTAACATATGTCGTTGCCGCCATATGCCCAAGACTCGCTTCCGATGATGTGGTTAGTATCTTACCGGACGGGATTTCCTCCCGCTAAATGTTGCGACCTTCGCTGGACGCACTTCCTGACCCCAATGACTGCTCTTGTGTGCGTCAACTGCTATGGACAAAAAAACACCGGGAGATTCCGCTGTGAATCCACAGCTTTGTCTTCCCGGTGATAGGGGTTTTTTTATTCCGTCAAAACCCTGCACTGCTTTAAGCAGAACGCGATTCCGTAA
>JAJQCU010000303.1 GCA_021202575.1 Lachnospiraceae bacterium | reverse complement strand
CAGCGCCTGAAATTCCTCCTGATATTACTCCTCCGCAATCTCCGGTTGCTTCCCGTCTCCTGTTTTCCTGCCTGCCAGTTCCTTTTTCCTGTACCACAGCTGTCTGCCGATCATAACCGGGCAGATCACCGCGGCCGCTATCTGAAAAAACAACACGGCAATATTGTCTGACGAAACCAGAAAAACAGAACACACGTCCACTCCCAGAAGCAGCAGCATTTCTGCCAGCAGACTCTTTTTATATTTTTCGTGAACCTGCGATTCTTCCGCCCCGGAAGTCTTCTTCTCTCTTTTCTCTTTTCCAGAATCCTGCGATGGCTCAGAAGGCCTGTTTTCCTTTTTCCCTCTTCCTGCTTTTTCCGGTCCGCCTTTCCGTTCCCTGCGTCCGCTGGCAGCCGTACTTTTCATGGCGGTTTCCGTCTGCGCCTTCTCAGGCCTTTCCATCCTGCCTCCGGTTCCCGTCCATGCTTCCCCAATCTTTTTCCTTTTACCGGCAGCTTTCGCATTGCTATGGCTCCAGTCGCTTTCCGCAGTTACACTTTTCCCCTGCGGCTCCTCCTCCATGCCCATGGCATCCTCTTCCGGTTCGGCAATAGCGTTCAGCACGGTCTGCGCCAGCTCCCTTAAATGAATGGTCTCCTGATTGTCCATCAGAAACTCATAGAAATGATAGACGGCCTCCATCAGCACATCATCCTCATAATCCAGACGCTCCGCCAGCATCTCCCCAAGCTGCACCAGATCCTGCTGCCACTGGTCCCCCTGCCCGGAAAAATTATACAGGAAGCGAAAGTTATCCTTCTCCTGGCTGTAACAGCCTCTGCGCCAGCTTACGGTTCAGCTTCCTCACCTGTAAGAGGACATCCAGCGACTGTCTGGAGGAGATATCAAAATATAAACAGTCCTCCCCCTCCATATTTCTGAAAGTACCCGGCAAAAGCAGCTGAATATCATTCCGGGTATACATGTGATACTCATAGCCCTGTTCCAAAGTCTCCCTGTCACAGGCGACTCTCAGATAGCTCCTCTGATTTCCTCTGATGAACTCCGGCAATGATGATGTCATGAATCTTCTCCTTTCGAATCTGCGTTGAGTCTGCGCTTTACAGCCCTGATCGTCCCCAGAATTCCGGCCTTGTCCATTGACTGGCAGGAAGCCGTCTCTTCCAGTGTCAGGTAAGTGTCGCCTATTCCCGCGGCGGAACAGAGATTATACATTTTACCGCTGATACTGACAGTAACCCTGTTGCCTGTCCGGCTGCAGCCCGTCTGAACCTCCCGCAGCAGCAGATATTTGTACTGTTCCAGCCCGCTGACATAGTCCGACAGGCTCTCCTGCGTCAGCCCGGAATCCTCCTGCGCCAGCTGCAGCGCCAGAATCTGCGCGTTTTCCCTCAGCAGACAGCGATTATAAAAATACAGCCCCGCCTCCGTCAACAGCAAAAACACCATGATCAGCACCGGCAGCAGCAGGGTAAATTCCAGGGTCAGATACCCTCCCATTCTTTTTCTCATAGCAGACTCTCTCCGATTGCCGCCAGAAACAGAAAGGGAATCAGCGCCATCTGCTCCTTCCCGTTTTCTTTTCTGACAACCATTTTCCACAGGCTCACCACCGCTGCGATAAGAAATCCCAGAAGCAGCCACTGACAGCAGGTTCCAAACCCCCAGGCCAGACCTACCGCCAAAACCGTCAGCCCATCCCCTGTCCCTAACGACTGCGGCCAGGCCACGGCAAGCAGCAGCAAAATCATCCCTGGGATACCGCCGGCGAGCACTGCCGCCGGCCCATTTTTCAGCAGGCTCATGCCGCCCAGCACAACGCCGCCTGCCAGAAGCAGCCAGAGGGGCAGACTTTTCTCCCGGATATCACACACGCTTAGCCCCGCCAGAAACAGGATCACAACAGCAGAAAGCATTTACGCCTCCTTTCCGCAGCGGGAGCAGGGCCGCTTATCCCCCACCTGAGACAGAGGAATCTGATATGCCGTTCTCTTCAGGCCGGAACAGGTGGAGGAGGAATGATAGCAGTCCCCCTCTGACGTAATGTAATAGACCCCCGCGGCCGCTGTAGAGCTGCCGCACAGACTGCAGCTTCTGTAGCTGGCTCCGGAAGCGTTTCTGGCGCTGTCCAGCTGCGTCGCCGTAACGGTTCTCACCGTCAGCCTCAGATAAGAACAGCTGTCCGTCAGATGATAGACCTCACTGTTGGCGGTGACATATACCATTTTCTCCGAAGCCGTCTCATCCTCATATCCCGTCCACAGCTTACTGTAATAGTAACCGGACATATCGCTCTGCAGCACACTGAGCGGCAGCAGGGCCTGCACCTGATAATGCGCCTGAATATAAATCTCTTTCCCGTCCGTATCCAGCGTGGAGCCAAGGAAGCTGACTCCCGCCGCCCCGCCGACTATGGTTTCCTTTCCCATACTATCCTGCCACTGCAGCTGAAGCACGGAGCTTAAATACCCTTCCGAAAACGCCAGCGACTGCACCGCCATTTCCAGAATCTCCGCGATCTGCGAATCCTCCTCATCCTCAGCTTCTTCCTCCAGATCCAGGGCGTAGCTGTAAACCGTGAGCGGCTCTCCCATCGCTTTCAGTTCAGAAAGCATACTCCCGTAGACCCTGAGATAATTCAACACAGAAAACAGTCCCAGAATACAGATCATAAAGATGGGAAGCACGAGCGCCGCCTCCACACTGACGCTTCCCGCTTTTGCTCCCCGCACAGTGTTTCGCGCCCTCAAAAGAGGGCCGGACAGCCTCAGCGGTATTCCCTTTGGAGAGAACGCGGTATGAAATGATGAGCTCTGAGAAAGGAGGTGTATCTTTTTCTCCGCTCTGCACCTGGAGAGTTTGCTTTTTTTATTTATTTTCATATTTTCCACGCCTTTCCCCTCCGGAAATACTGCTGACGCTGCCCGGCCGGGGCAGTGTTTCGCTGAACTGTCTCTAAAACACGATATCAGTAATAGCTTAACGAGACATCTGTCTGATAGCTTCTGCCGCTGTCATCCGCAAAGCTGCCCTGAATCAGGCAGCTCGCAATGCAGCCGTCAAACCGGAAATTCTCGTTTCCCTCTGTCTGTTTTACCGCAAGCTCAATCACGTCCATCGTTCGTACAGAAAGCCTGTCCTTCCCGGTCAGAAGCAGTAAAATCATCAGATACTGCTCATAATCAAGCTTCACATCACTCAGGCCAAGGCTCTTTAACAGCGCCACCTTCTCCCCTGACAGCAGCGACCGCACATCCTCAAGACTGTCCTCATAGCTCCAGGACAGAAGAAACGCCTGCTTCACGACCGGCTCCAGATAGGGCACCAGAATTGTGGCTGCGGCAGCAGCAGCCTCCGCTTCCGCCACGCGCTCCGCATTCTGCTGTATCACCGCGAAATTATCAGCCAGCCGAAGCAAAAAGATACGTGAAACTGCCGAGGCCAGGTTCTTCCGGTCAGAATTCTTCCCAGCCATTATATACTCCATGGAATATTGCAGGCTTTCCTCCCCGGCGGGATCCCGGTAATTCCCCATATACGTATATACGTAATAAAGGAACAGCACTTTGTCCGTGAGGCCGTCGTCCCATTCAGCGGAGCCCAGGCCTTCGGCCCGATTCCGGTTGGAAACCGTCTCTGACACATCAATACTGAGGGATGAGACGCTGCTGCCCGACAATACCTGAGACAGGATAAATTCCTCAGAAGTCTCCAGAATGCTCCTCACCGGGCTGGCAATATCCACGGTCTCATACTCCGCATCCCGCTCCAGCACATATTCCCCTTCCTCATTATATCCCCATACCTCCGGCTGCACCTCAATGACCTGGCCGTTGGCTTCCTCAATCGCGCCGTTCAGGGAAGCCCCGGTTCCCAGAATGGATTCTCCGGTCACCATCAGCTCCTCCGTTTGGGTCAGATAAGGCAGTAACTGCTCCAGAATGGCGATGCCGGTCTCCGCTTTGGCAGCTTCCACCGCCTGCTGATAAAACGCCGCCCCATCATCATCCGTGGCCAGCACCACCTGGGACACACTGCAGTCCTGCATCGTCAGGGCCAGCCAGCCTGAGCTCTGCCCCAAATTCCTGTCCACGGCGGCCATAATATGCTGCGACAGATATTCGTAGCTCGGCAGACTGCTTTTGTAGGAGCAATCGATAAACAGCAGTCCATAGTCCTCCCAGAGATTTTTGTGGTATTCTCCCATGGCGCTGTTCACACCGCTGTCCAGAGCCACCTCCGCCTGCAGCAGCAATGTATTCTCTCTGGCGCCCTCGATCAGGACCACAGCAAGCATCAGAAATATGGATACTGTCAGCGCCAGAAACAGACTGACCGAGCCCCGGACGCCTTTTCCCTTACACACTGAGAGCCTGGCTGGTGATGTTTTCAAAAATACTCCGTACCAGACTGGTGATCTGATCCCTGAAAATCAACACCACCGCAATCAATACCACGATCAGCAGAATCATCTCCACTGTTCCGAAGCCGCCAATCCTCTTTTTTCCCATTTGCCGCAAAAATGCTTTCATAGTCCTGCCTCCTTTTTTGCTGCTGTTCACAGCTGTTTTTCATTCAGAATGATAAAAACGCCGGGACCATGATCAGTCCCATCACAATGGCCAGCTGCAGCATCATCGGCCCCAGCAATTTATCAGAGATCCTGTCCCCTCTGGCCCTGCTGTCCCTGCGCTGCTCCTCCTGCACGGCGGCTGCCTCCTGCTCCAGCATGCGCGCAAGTCCCCGCATGCTGTTTTTTTCCGCCTGCCTGAGCAGGCCCGCCAGCTTCTTATAGTGCTCCTCGTCACACGCCTCAGCAAAGGCTTCCAGGGCCTGATAAAAGCTGTATCCATCCTTCATCCTTTTCATAAAATCAGATAACTCTTTCCCCAACAGCTTTTCCTGTCCCCAGTCCTGCTGGTAATCCGCCGCACACTCCGCCATCGCCCTTTGCAGATTCAGTCCTGCCGCAATATACAGGGATAATCTGCTGATAAACTCCGGATAAGCGCTCTCCATCCGGGATCTTCTCTTCTTTCGCTTCTCCCACAGATCCTGATCTTTGGCTGCCCACAGAAGAGGCGGCAGAAGAAGGAGCAAAAGTGCAAGCCAGATCAGGCTGCTGTAGTCGACATTCCTGTAAAATTTCAGTACGGCCCCTTCCAGCTCTTCAGGCAGCTCCCACTGCTCCTTCCCGCGGCTTTCCTCCTCACTCTCTTTCAGGAGCGCTTCCACTGCATAAAGATACTCCTGTTCCGTGCTCATGACGGGCGCTGATACCGTCAGTGAAAAGGTGTAATACCACTGCCAGCCTCCATAATCAGCCCTCAGCCTCAGTTCAGCCTGTATATCCTCCGTCAGCCCCTCCCTGTCCACTTCTCCTTCTGAGGAAATGATCTCCCAATTTAAGCTGCTCCACGTCAGAGTAAACGGATAGCCGCCAACCGAATCCGGGAGCGTCAGGTCTTCCGTCACTTTGGCAAAGCTTTCATTCTCACCCAAAATCATCTGCTCCAGAACTGAAAGCAGCGCTTCAAAGCTTTCATCCGCCTCCTCCTTCGTCAGCTCCCGGGCATAAACCTCCACCTGGACCGCCGTCCCCTCCTCCTCCAGCCACAGCTCCTCCTGATCAGAGCTTTGTCCAGCCGCCGGTCTTTCCAGCACCGTAACCTGTTCCCTTTGCAGATACAGAGCCGCTCCCTGCAGGGCGATCAGCAGCAGGCCTCCGAGCAGCACCTTTAAAAAAAGCGCGATTTTGTCCTCATAATACCGCTGTATCTCCATCCCGCAAAATTCGATATTCCTGCGAAGCCGCAAAGGAGCCAGCAGCTCAAAAAATCTGCTTTTACTCAGCCGGACATATATTCGTCCGGCCAGCCTTTCTATCCATCCGCTCATAGGCTTACCTTTGTAATCCTTTCTCCCAGTACCACACTGGCCACGTAGACCGCAAGCGCTCCCGTCATAACTCCTGCCCCCATCAGATTGTGATACAGCGGATCAAAGTACCCTTCCGCTGTCTTCCCTACAAAGAGAAGTATTCCAAAGGGAATCAGGCACATGAATTTGTGCTCCAGCTTTTTGGCCGATATCATGCTCTCTATCTCCTGCACCGTCTCAATCCTCTCACAGATCAGGCGGATGCTCGCGTCCAGCGTCTCGGACATGCTGCCTCCCCGCTGTTTGACAATGGAAAAAGTCTTGGCAAACCCGGCGATATAGGAAATTCCACTGTCCGAGCCATACTCTGTCAGCAGCTTCTCCAAGGGCTGATGAAGCTTCAGCCCCGCCGCGATCTCAGACAGCCCCGGGCACAGCGGGTGCTTTTCCCCGATATAAGAGGAAAACGGCGCCTGCACCCTGAGCACTGCCTGCTCCGGACTGTATCCCGCCTGAAGCTCGCTTTTCAGATAGGTCAGCCATTCTTTAAATCCCAGAGTGATCTGCATCCTCACAAGCTCCAGATATTCCCGCTGCTGCCACAGATACAGCGCCGGTACCGCCAGAAGCAGAACGAAAAAACCGATAAAGCTTCGGTAAAAGAAGTAACCGAGCAGCCCCGCGGCCGCCACACCTTCCAGAAGCCAGCTAAGGCGCTTCATCCATGAGAGGCCGGGAAGGTACTTCGAATCCCGCCATGGCCAGCTTATCTGTTCTCGTAAGCGTTCCCACCTTCCTGAGACTCCCGTATATTTTGCCATCTCGTTCTCCTTCCTCCACAAACTGATACAAAAGCTGCATCTGTACCTCCTGATCCCAATATCCCAGAATTTCCCAGACCTCCAGCACCCGCCTGCTTTTATCCCTCAGCCGTCCCAGATGAACAATAATATTGATACAGCCTAACTGCCTCCGGATGGCTTCCAGCGGAATTTCCAGCCCCATCAGGAACATGGTCTCCAGCCTGGCCAGCATATCCCTGCCGGAATTCGCGTGGCCGGTGGATAAGCTTCCTTCCTGTCCGGTATTCATAGCCTGAATCATATCCACGCATTCCTCTCCGCGAACCTCTCCCACCACGATTCTGTCCGGCCGCATTCTCAAAGACGCCTTCAGCAAACTCCGCATACTGACCGGTACGCAGTCCTTCTCATTGCTCAGCCGGGTCTCCAGCCGCACCAGATTGGGAATGTGCTGCAGTCTCAGCTCCGCGCTGTCCTCAATGCTGACCACCCTCTCATCTTCCGGGATAAAAGCGGAGAGCGCGTTTAAAAAGCTTGTTTTGCCCGCGCCGGTTCCCCCGCTGATAAAGATATTGTATCTGGCCACTACAAGCTTTCGTAAAAACTGCGCACACTCCTCAGAAATGCTCTGAATCCGCACCAGGTCCTCAATGGTAAAAGCCGCTTTCTTAAAGTGGCGGATCGTCACCGCCGGCCCATCCAGCGCCACCGGCGGCAATACCACATGGAGCCTGGAGCCATCGGAAAGCCTGGCGTCCACAATGGGGCTTGCACCGTTGACCATGCGGTTACAGGCGGACACCATCTGCTGAATAATGTCGTGATACCGCTCCTCACTCTCAAACCGTCCGGGCCAGCGCTCAATTCTGCCCTCCCGCTCCACATAGATGCGGTCATACCCGTTAATCATTATCTCGGAGATATATTCCCTGCCCAGAAGCTCATCCAGAATATCCAGCCCCCGGATACTGTTAAAGACCTCCCGGCAGAGCCGATCCTTCTCCCGGGGCACCATGGCCCGAAAGGAGGCAAAAGTAAATGCCGCTTCCTGAATCTGGGTGAATACCTCTTCATCCTCCAGCTCCTCCCTGCGCTGCAGCCGGTCCATGGCGCAGTCTCTGACCAGCCTCTTCAATTCCTCTCTCTGATCATTCATATCACACCGGCCCGGGAAAGAATTTCCACGGCAATGCGATGCTTGTACTCCGTAGTCTCCACGCTGTCAAAATCCTCCCGCCTCTCCGGCAGCCGGATCATCTCCGTCCTGGCCATCAGACTTAAATTGCCGGTCGCCTCCAGATACTGCTCATACTGACGCCATATCCGCTCGCTGATGCCGCCATTCTCCCTGACGATAAATATTTTGGCACAGCCCTGCAAAAGCTTCGGTATCTCACTGATCTCCGGGCCGATGTCCAGAAGCACATACTGATATCTGCCCGTTTTTTTCCAAAAGTCAAGAAAGTCCAGCCATTCCTGTGAGGTAACTGCCCTCAGGCTGTCCGGATTATCCACGGCAGCCAACAGCTCGATGCCCTCCTGCTCCAATATGTAGTTTTGAATAAGAATTGTAGATTGCTGCTCAGATCGTGCAAGAAAATACATGAAATCTGATATGTCTTTAGAATAGTAGTCAGCCTGCAAATCCTTCATCGCCCAAAAACCTGTCAACGGCAGATACAGCACCTGTCCGTAGGCTGTCAGCGCCCGGGCCATTTCCACGCCCACCACGGTCTGCAGCTCCGACCTTACGGGAGTATATAGTCCAATGACACAGGTCTGTTCCCTGTCCGGCACATTTCCCTGTGCTGCCGTATCAAGGCAATCTTTCAGTGTCTGCATCAGGATGTCAGCGCTTCGGTATTTGTAGATTGCAGTTTCCTGACTTTCATCGTCGGTCCATAAAAGCACTCTGCCGGAAAGCCCCGCCTCCTGAACCTCCTGCGCGATGCTGGAGTCAATCAGCCACACATCCGCGGACAGCCGCGGGTACGCGCTGCGCCACTTCTCATAATTTGAGAAACAGGTGACCTCAAAAGGAAAACCCTTCTGATTGATCCAGTAGTCACAGATTCTGGCTGCAAAGGTTTGGTCCGGCTCATACAGGACCAGTTTCGGATTGCGCTTCATATTTCCACATGAGACGCCGGAAACATTGGTGGAATGAAAGGCAGTGATGCCATTATAGCAAAAGAATGGCGAATGTCCAGAGGATTTGCCGAATTTTCCCAATTTCGGGAATTTCCACAACGAAAGTTTATATAACATCAACAACCGTCAGAAATCGCCGTTTTTATCAGCTTTTTTCTTTCAAAAGACAATTTGTAAAGCCGACTTGTCATACTTTTTGGACGTGTTTATG
>JAJQCU010000377.1 GCA_021202575.1 Lachnospiraceae bacterium | reverse complement strand
ATCTGTTTGGAGGAGCTACTTATGAGTGAAGTGTTAGTTGTTACAAGCGGGAAAGGCGGCGTGGGAAAGACAACGACCTGCGCCAACCTGGGCACGGGACTCGCCGCCATGGGATACAAGGTCTGTCTGATCGATACGGACATCGGCCTGAGAAATCTGGACGTGGTCATGGGCCTGGAAAACCGGATTGTCTATAATCTGGTGGATGTGGTGGAGGGGAACTGCCGTTTAAAGCAGGCACTGATCAGGGACAAGCGCCGGCCCAGCCTGTACTTAATGCCCTGTGCCCAGACCAGGGATAAAACCAGCGTCAACCCCTCCCAGATGGTGAAGCTGGTGACCCATCTGAGGGAAATCTTTGATTATATTATCCTGGATTGCCCGGCCGGCATAGAGCAGGGCTTCCAGAACGCGGTGGCCGGAGCGGACCGGGCCATTGTGGTGACGACACCGGAGGTATCCGCCATCCGGGACGCGGACCGGATTATCGGCCTTTTAGAGGCAAGGGAATTTTCCAAGATTGAGCTTGTGATCAACAGGATCCGGTCGGATATGGTGCGCAGGGGCGATATGATGAGCGCCTCGGATGTGACCGATATCCTTTCCGTCCCGCTGATCGGCGTGGTGCCGGACGACGAGCATGTGGTGATTTCCACCAATCAGGGCGAGCCCCTGGTGGGAAGCATGACGCCGGCGGGGAAGGCCTACCAGAATATCTCCTACAGAGTATCCGGCAAGGACGTCCCCTTAAATCTGGAATTCGGCAGGATCACATTCTGGACAAAAATCTCCGGAATCTTCCATACCACCGGTTAGGAGGGCTTTATGAGAAATTTTTTCAGACGCAGAAGCTCCAGGGAGGTTGCCAGGGACCGGCTGAAAATTCTGCTGATTTCCGACAGAGTCAACTGCTCGGCGCAGACCATGGAAATGATCAAAAACGATATCGCCAGAGTCATTTCCAAATACATGAAGATCGACGTGGACAGCATGGAGATCCAGATCAGCAAGACCGGCAGTATGGAACGGGGCGGCAAAAATCCCGTACTGAGCGCCAATATTCCCATTCTGGATATCGGAAACGGGGATAAGTAGCGGACAGGCTTTACGAAGGGAGAGGGAATGCTCAAAAAATACAAATGGAGATATTACGATTTTCGTCTGGTCGTCCTGGTGATCCTGGCTTCCGTCATGGGCGTTTACGCCATCGGCAGCGCCAACGAGAGCTATCAGGGCCGCCAGATTATGGGCATGGGCGTTGGAATCGTCCTGATGCTGATTATTTCCGTGATTGATTATACCAAAATTCTGAAGCTGTACTGGCTTATCTACGCGGTGATGGCCGTGCTCTTATTTGTCACGCTTTATACGGATATCGGCGACAGCTCCAACAACGCCCAGCGCTGGATTCAGATCGGCAGTTTTACATTTCAGCCGTCGGAAATATCGAAATTGCTATTGATTTTATTTTTGGCACAGTTTATTATGAAATACAGAAGCGATCTGAACAAGCCATGGATGCTTTTGATCATCGCGGTTCTGTTTGCCATACCGGCCTATCTGATCTTAAAGCAGCCGGATCTGTCCACAGCCATTGTGATCGGGACGATTCTCTGCACTCTGCTTTTTGTGGGAGGGATCAGCTGGAAATATGTGGTGGCGGCCTTTGCCATCGTGATTCCTGTGGGAGCCATATTTATTTTCCTGGCGATCCAGCCGGATTCCACGCTGTTAGCGTCGCACCAGCAGGAGAGAATCCTGGCTTATCTTTATCCAGAGGAATATCCGGACACGGCCTGGCAGCAGCTCTACAGCGTGAAGGCGATCGCCTCCGGGCAGCTGGACGGAAAGGGATATAAGAATAATGAAGTGACCAGCTTAAAGAACGGCAGCTACATCCTGGAGCCTCACACGGATTTCATTTTCGCCGTGATCGGCGAGGAGTTTGGCTTTAAGGGAAGCGTGGCGGTGATCGCGGTCCTATTTTCCATCGTTCTGGAATGCCTTTACGCGGCATATAAGGCGAAGGATCTGGCCGGGCGCCTTGTGGCGGCAGGGGTAGCCGCCTGGATTGGGTTTCAGTCGTTTTTCAACATCGGGGTGGCGACGCTGCTTCTGCCCAACACAGGGCTTCCGCTTCCCTTTATCAGTTACGGATTGACCTCACTGATGAGCCTGTATATGGGGACAGGCTTTGTATTGAACGTAAAATTACAGCAAAGAAAAAAGAGAGAGGGTATCGCATCATGAACATCGCACTAATCGCACATGACAACAAGAAGAAGCTGATGCAGAACTTTTGCATCGCGTATAGGGTTTTACTTTCCAAACATGAGCTGTACGCGACAGGAACCACCGGACGACTGATTGAAGAGGTGACCAATCTCTCTATTCATAAATTACTGGCCGGGCATCTTGGCGGAGAGCAGCAGATCTGCGCTCAGATTGAGCAGAATCAGATCGATCTGGTGATTTTTCTGAGGGATCCGCTGTCTCCGAAGTCTCATGAGCCCAATGTGGACAACACCATCCGGCTCTGCGATATGCACAATATCCCGCTTGCCACCAATCTGGCGAGCGCGGAGATCATGATCCGGGCAATGGACAGAGGAGATTTGGACTGGCGTGAAGCATACAGATAGAAAAAGAACGCTTGCCTTTCTGTTGAGCGTGGTGCTTTCCGTCAGCTTTCTGACAGGCTGCGGCACCACCCTGCAGGCCGCTTATGAAGAGCAGGCAGGCAACAACAGCTATGAATTAATCACAATTTCCACACAGGAGCGGGCCACATCCTTTGCGGCGAATCTGGCTGTCGGTGAGACCAGTGTGGCGTACGATGGCTTTGAAATTGAAAACGCTTCCGCGGCGGGGCTTTTTGACCTGACCAGCAATGAGGTGGTCTACGCGTCCAATATGCACGCGCAACTGTATATGGCCAGCCTGACCAAGCTGATGACAGCTCTGGTGGCAGTCAAGTACGGAAGCCTTGACCAGACGCTGACCGCCACAGACTCTGTTACCATCACAGAGAGCGGGGCCCAGCTGGCGGGGATAAAAGCGGGCGATACCATGACGCTGGAGCAGGCTCTCAATATTCTGCTGATTTACTCAGCCAATGACGCGGCCAACCTGATCGCGGAGAATATCGGCGGCAGCATCGACGAGTTTATTGAGATGATGAATGAGGAGGCAAATGCGTTAGGAGCCACTAACACGCATTTTACCAACGTTCACGGCCTTCATGATGACGATCACTACACCACGGTTTATGATCTGTATCTGATTTTTCAGGAGGCGGTGAAATATGAAGCCATCACCCAGATCATCAGCCAGTCCAGCTACAGCACGACCTATTATAACGCCAGCGGGACGGCGCAGACCATCAGTGTCAGCACCACCAACGCTTTTTTCAAGCAGCTGTATGAGGCGCCGGAGAATATCACCATCCTGGGAGGCAAGACCGGCTACACCAATCAGGCGGGACAGTGCCTTGCGCTCTACGCCAAGGATGTCAACGGAAATCCCTATATCGCCATTATACTGAACAGCGCGTCCAGGGACGACGTCTACGGGCAGATGAAGCTGATGCTGGAGCTGGTCAGTTAAGAGCTTCAGGAAAAGGGATGCCGGTGCTGGTCTGTTAGGCGCCTCAGTAAAGGAATGCGGTGCTGGTCAGTTAAGAGCTTCGGGAAAGGGATGCTGGAGCTGGTCAGTTAAAAAGCTTCGGAAAAGAATAATTCAGCGGTATTGAAGAGATGCTGAGGTACTGTCAAAGAATTTGTGAAAGTGGTTGATTTTTGAGGGCAGATTTACTATAATACCTGTAACGGATCGTTCGCAGCGGACAGGCTTCTCTGTACTGGGAATGATGTACATTTCACTTTTTAGGAGGACTACATATGGTTCAGTTAATTGTTGGCGACAAGGGCAAGGGCAAGACAAAGGCATTACTGGATAAGGTTAACAGCCATATCAAAACGGTGGAAGGCAACATTGTCTATCTTGACAAGAGCACCAAGCATATGTATGAGTTAAATAATAAGATCCGCCTGATCAATGTGACAGATTACATGATCAGTGACGCGGACGAGTTCATCGGCTTTCTCGCGGGCATTATCTCACAGGATCATGACCTGCAGGCGATATATCTTGACAGCTTCTTAAAGATCGCGAAGCTGGAAGGGCAGGATATCACTCCCGCCATTCAGAAGATCAGGGCGCTCGGCGAGAAATTTCATGTGGATTTCACAATCAGCATTTCTCTGGATGGAGCCGACATTCCCGAGGCCCTGAAATCCGATATTGAGATTGCCGTATAGGCTCCCGGATGAATCAAAAAAGCAATGCATGCGGAGAATGTGCTTCGGCACATTCTCCATTTTGTAACTAAAATGTTACTATTCACAGCGGCTGTGAACAGTAGCATCGAAGTGAATTTGGAGGCAGCGTGGCTGGAAACGCAGACAGAAGAGACAATGTAGTCTCTTTTCCGAAACAGTCAAAACTGAATATCGGCGTCATCATTCTGGCTGTCGTCTTTATCTACGTGATGGTCTGTGTAGCCACCTTTCTTTCCAGGGAACAGATTCAGAGCTATCAGGTCCGGGAGGGAACGCTGGTGGAGGATACCCGCTACACCGGCGTCATTGTCCGTGAGGAGAATGTCGTGTACAGCACCGGCGCCGGTTATGTCAATTATTTTACCGCAGAGAAGGATCGTGTCGCTGTGGGGAACCTGGTGTATACTCTGGATTCCAGCGGCACCATCAAGGACTACACGGATCTTCTGAGTGCGGACGAGAATTCCCTTTCCGACAGCGATAAGGAGGAATTTCGCTACCTGATCGACAGCTTTCTCGAAAAGTACAGTGACGACAGCTTCTCCTCCGTGTATGACCTTCACACTACGCTGACCTCGAAGACGGACAAGCTTGTCAATAACCTCCTCCTGGAAAATATTGACTCTCTTTACAGCAGCACCAGCAGCATGATTGAATACCATTACGCCTCCGATACCGGCATTGTAGCATATTGGATTGACGGCCTGGAGGATCTGACTGTGGAGGAGGTTACCTCCTCGCTCTTTGACGATTCTGCTACATACTCCCGCACAGAGCTTGTCAGCAACTCCCTGGTGGCGGAGGGAGAGGCCGTATACAAGGTTCAGCCCTCCGAATACTGGGATGTGGTGATTGTGGGCGCTGATGAGGAAAATGTGGAATATTATCTCTCGGAGGAGGTTGTGCAGGTCCGCTTTCTGAAAAATGACCTCCTGCTGTGGGCGGAGGTATCAACCCCCACCAACAGCCTGGGGGAGACGCTCCTTGTCCTCTCATTTCAGAGCGGCAGCGTAAATTTCTCCTCGGACCGCTTTCTGGAGATTGAGATCGTCACTGACGATGACACGGGGCGCAAAATTCCCATTTCCTCCATTGTGGAAAAGTCCTTCTACCTTGTGCCGGAGGAGTACGTAAGCTATGTGGAGGAGGAGGACGCCTATTACATTCTCATTGAGTCCTACGGCGAGGAGGGGCTGACCGTCACAAGGACCGAGGTGGAGCCTTATTCGCTGAAGGAAAATTATTATTATCTTGACGACGCCTCCATCGAGCTGGGCACCCGGATCTACAAGCTTGACAGCTCAGACGTTTATTCCGTGCAGAGTACAGGAGTACTGACAGGGGTATATAATATCAATAAAGGCTACGCGGAGTTCCGCCAGATCACGATTCTGGAGGAAAACGAGCTATATGCCATTGTCCAGTCCAACACCACCTATGGGCTGAGCGTGTATGATTACATTGTGCTGAACGCGGACGCTGTGGATGAGAATGATTTTATTTATGAATAGTGATGTCAGCTTTGTAAACTTTTTGTATATCAAAAGAGAATTGGCAGTTGACATCCAACGCAAAAAAGACGATAATAAAACCAATGCAGAGTACGGGCGCGGCGGATTGCTCCGTCATAGAACAGGCCTGTGTGCTGGCGAGGAGCATTCCCATGAGTGTAGTGGATAATCTTGTAAAATTTATTACCATAGGCAACGAGAACGATGATCAGGATTTTGACGAATACGACGATATTCCTGATGAAGTGGACGATCATGGACCCGCGGAATCCCCGGTCAGCAATATCAGGGCAGTGCCGGACCCGGAGCCTGAGACGGCGCCCAGGACAGTGAGAAGGGCCAGCAGGCCTGTACCCATGAGACAGAAACGCAATGTCAATATAGGAGACAGCATGGAAGTTTGTGTAATTAAACCCACAAGGGTAGATGAAACCCGTGACATCACAGATACTTTGCTGCAGAACCGCACTGTAGTCCTCAATCTGGAGGATATTGATGAAATGTCCGCACAGAGGATTCTGGATTTTACCTCCGGAAGCTGCTATGCCATGGATGGGAATCTGCAGAAGATTTCCCAGCGTATTTTTATCGTGACTCCCGCGTCGGTGGAGATTTCCGGGGATTTCCTCGAGGTCTTCAGGCAGAACCAGCAGGACGATACATATTGATCATTTGATGAAGGGCTTCCCCAGATCAGGTCCGGGGGAGCTTTTTTCTGATGCAGCGTTTTCAAAATATGAAGCGGGCGGTGCGATAGCTGATATGTCCGTCCCAATTTACAGGGAAGCTTCCGGATTTTTGTTCCGGATATGAAAAGGAGAAAAGAATGGCGCAGCGTTTACCGATTTTGAAAGACAGAAAGCCCTGTTATGAGATTGTGATTACACAGGGCTTTGAGGAAATATTGCCGGAAATGGAAAAGCTTGGGATAAAGGAGAGGCGTGTCTGCATTATCACCGATACCAACGTAGCTCCTCTGTACGCCAATCAGCTGGCGGATCTGCTGGATCAGCAGTGCCGTTATGTGACAGTATACGCTTTCCCCGCGGGGGAGGAGCATAAAACCCTTGACACCGTCCGGGAATCCTATAAATTGCTCATCGAAAATGAGTGTGACAGAAAAGCCCTGCTTTTGGCCGTTGGCGGCGCTGAGGTCGGCGATGTGACCGGCTATATCGCGGCCACGTATCTCAGGGGAGTGGACTTTGTACAGGTCCCCACGACTCTGCTGGCGCAGTGCGACTCCTCCATCGGCGGTAAGACCGGCGTGGACTTTGACAGCTACAAAAACATGGTGGGCGCGTTCAAGATGCCGGTGCTGGTATACATGAATGTGGATACCCTGGATACCCTGCCGGGACGACAGTTTTTCAACGGCTTCGCGGAGGTCATGAAGCACGGTCTGATTAAGAATGAAGGCTTTTACACTTGGCTTCTTGACAATATGTACGAAATCTGCAGCAGGGATAAAACCGTGCTGGAGGACATGATTTATCAGAGCTGCACCATCAAAAAGCTGGTGGTGGAGAAGGATCCATATGAGCAGGGAGAGCGGGCATTATTGAATTTCGGCCATACCATCGGCCATGCCATTGAGAAGGCGAAGGGCTTTGAACTGCTGCACGGAGAGTGCGTGGCTCTGGGATGCGTGGCCGCCGCCTTTATTTCCTATAAGAAGGAGCTGATCACTGCTGAGGAATATTATGAGGTGCGGGACATGTTCGTACCCTTCTATCTGCCGATCACCGTGGACGGAATTGATCCAAAGCAGGTGCTTTCCTATACCAGATTGGACAAAAAAAGGGAAGCCGGCGGTATTAAGTTTGTGCTCCTCAAAAGAATCGGAAAAGCCTTCATCGACCGCACGGTGACAGATGAGGAGATTCTGGAGGCCATCGGGGAAATTTATTTTGACGAAGAGGATATGAAAGCGTAATGAAGAAACTTTTGACCAAAGGCTGGATTGTCTGCTGCGGAGCGCTTTTTATCCTTCTCATTGTTCTGGACAGAATCTCTAAGGTCTGGGCGTCGAATACCCTGCGCGGCAATCCTCTCGTGCTGATTGAGGGCGTGCTGGAGCTTCGCTATCTGGAAAACACCGGGGCCGCCTGGGGCACCCTTCAGGGGATGCAGTGGCTGTTTTATATTCTGACAGCGGCTTTCCTGGTACTTGTTGTTCTGGAGATTATGCGGCTGAGAAAGTATGACAAATATCTGCCCCTGATCTATACGCTGACAGTCATGAGCAGCGGCGCTGTTGGAAATTTCATTGACAGACTGACCCTGAAATATGTGATCGACTTCGTGTATATCCGGCTCATCAACTTTCCGGTTTTCAATCTGGCGGACTGCTGTATCACCTTTTCAACAGCAGTGCTGGTGCTCCTGATTTTATTCCGTTACAGCGGCGCGGATCTGGACTACATTATTCCCGGGTCGAAGGCGGAAAAGGACAGCAGGTAACAAGGCTTTGGCTCCTGCGGGACTGTGGGACGCCGGGCATCCGTGGGCTCTCTTTATTGAACTCAAAAATATGAAAACATATATTTTTAAAATCTCAGAGGAACTGGACGGGGAACGGATGGACAAGGCGCTTTTGGGCCTGACCGATTCTCTGTCCAGATCTTTTATTCAAAAATTAATTAAAGAGGGCGGCGTCACTGTCAACGGCGCGGCGGTGGCAAAGCCGGGCTTGCGGCTGTCCGCTGACGATGAGCTTCACTTTGACCTGCCTGACGCGGTGCAGCCGGAAATTCTGGCGGAAAATATTCCTCTGGACATTCTGTATGAGGACCAGGACGTGATTGTGGTCAACAAGCCCAAGGGGATGGTGGTTCACCCGGCGGCCGGCCATTACAGCGGCACGCTGGTCAACGCCCTGATGTATCACTGCGGGGCGGAGCTTTCCGGCATCAACGGCGTCATGCGGCCCGGAATCGTCCACCGCATTGATAAAGATACCACAGGAGCCCTGATCGCCTGCAAAAACGATATGGCCCACAATGCCATCGCCGCTCAGTTAAAGGAGCACTCGATACACAGAGTCTACCACGCGGTCTGTTATGGCTGTATGGAGGAAGAAAAGGGAACCGTGGACGCGCCCATCGGCAGACACCCCACGGACCGCAAGAAAATGGCGGTGAACTATAAAAGCGGCAAAGAGGCTGTGACCCACTATCAGGTACAGCGCCGTTTTGGGAAATATACTTATCTCACCTGTCAGCTG
>JAJQCU010000182.1 GCA_021202575.1 Lachnospiraceae bacterium | reverse complement strand
GAGGGACAGGAGGCGTTTCGGCTGTTTACGACGGATGAGGAGGTATACGCGCTGGCGCCGGTGTTTATCAGCAACATTATCTGGACCTTTATACCGGCGGCCTTCCTGCGCGGGACAAACGCCTTTGTACAGGGAATTGGAAATGCCCGCCTCAGTATGGTATTCAGCATTATTGACGGCGTAATCTTCCGCATTGGCTTAAGCGTCCTGTTCGGAAATATGCTGGGAATGGGGTTTGCCGGTTATGTGCTGGGCTATGGCCTGGCTCCCTGTGGAGCGGCGATCCCGGGCCTGATCTACTTTTTCTCCGGAGTGTGGGAGAAAAGAAAGAGCCTTGTAGATCAGATTGCGCAGTAACCGGGCAGCGCGGGCAGCGGAAACAGCGCCGGGATCCTGCGTCGGTTCTTTATTGCAGAGTGTTTTCAACACCGGGATAGGTTTCCTGAATCACTCTCAGAAATTCCTTTACAACCTGAGACGGATTTTCCCTGTGCAGGATGGCGGCGTAGGGGACGCTCTCTGTCTTTAAGGGGACAGAAACCAGTGGATGCATGAAATCAATGTAATAGGCGCGGGAAATAAAAATCCCCCTGTTATAGCAGATATTCTGGATTTCCTGTGTGTCATTCCTGGCATCCGTATGAATCTCGATATCCGAGAAATTTTCATTGATTTCTGAAATCAGAGTCTTATTGCCCGGAATCATATATACCTTCTGCCCTCTTAAATCCTCCAGCGAAAGAAGCTCTCTCCGCGCAAGAGGGTTGGAGGAGGTCATAAGGCATTTGTAAGGGGAGGGGAACAGCTTGGTGCAGACGATACCATCTGTCTCAAACCGGGAATGATAGGTGCACTCCGCCACATCTGCCCGGTTGTTCAGAATATCGTCCACCAGATAATTGCTGTTCTGGAGAATAATGTGCTGGTTGATGGTGGGAAACCGCCTGAAAAACTCATCAAAGGCGGCTTCCAGCATCAGGCGGGGATGATAAGGATTCTCTATCCGGATCGTCTCTTCATGAAACGCGATTCCCTTGCAGCGCTGGATGACCGCGTTTAATTCTGCCAGAATCCGCCGGGCTTCCTTGCAGAATACCTCTCCTGCCGGGGTCAGGGTAATGCCCTGACGGTTGCGGGATACCAGGGGGAAGCCCACCTCGTCCTCCAGGGTGTCGATCTGTTTTTTTAATGCCTGTTTTGAGAGAAATAATTCCTCCTCAGCCTTGCTGAAGCTCCCGCATTCTACAGCCTTCAACAAGGAATTCAGCTGTCTGTCGTTCATTGGTATGCCTTTCTTCCTGAGCTATCGGTAAAACGTGAACTTTTGGTTGACAAAAGGTTAGCATAAATCTCATTCCATTGTCAAGAGCGCAGGGGTAGGATTGTACATATAAAGAATGAGTAACCATAAAGAGTTACCGTGAATTTGAGAAAGGAGAAAACTTATGGGAATGCGTGAGAAGCTGGATGAGCTCAACGAGCGCAGGTCGCGCCTTCTGCAGGGCGGCGGCGGGAAGGCTGTGGAGAAGCAGCATTCGAGAGGCAAGCTGACCGCGAGGGAGAGAATTGATATCCTGCTGGATCCGGGAAGCTTCATGGAACTGGATCTGTGGGCAAAGCCCAGGATGACCGGTTTTGATATTGATGAAAGGGAACTTCCCGGCGACGGAGTTGTCACGGGATACGGCAATGTAAACGGCCGTCCGGTCTATGTCTATGCGCAGGATTTTACGGTGCTGGGAGGCACCATGGGAAGTACTGCGGGCAAAAAGATCACGAAGATCATGCGGCGGGCGCTGGAAGAGAGAGTTCCATGTATCGGCCTGGTGGATTCGGGCGGTGTGCGTATTCAGGACGCGGTTACCAGGAATATGTTCGACGGGTATCCGGCAATGTTCTATCAACACACACAGGCATCGGGCGTGATTCCTCAGATTACTCTGATGATGGGACCCTGCGCCGCCGGAGCGGCCTATTCCCCGGCACTGACAGACTTTGTGTATATGGTGAAGGATACCAGCTATATGTATGTGGCCTCCCCCTCGCTGATCAAGTCCGCGCAGTTTGTGGATACTACGGACCAGGAGCTGGGAGGAGCTATGTTACACGCCACGGTAAGCGGCTGCTGCGATATGGTGGCGGAGAACGATGAGGACTGTCTGCTCCAGGTGAGAGAACTTCTGAGCTTTCTGCCCTCCAGCAATCTGGAGAAGCCGCCGGTCTATGAGTGTACGGACGATCTGGAACGCAGGGACGAGGAGCTTCTGGATATCGTGCCGGACGGAGCCAATAAGCCCTACAGTATGAGAGAAATCATTGCCCACATTGTAGATAACGGATATTTTTACGAAATGAAGCCGGATTATGCGCCGAATATGATCACCGGATTTTGCAGGATGAACGGCTCCACGGTGGGAATTGTGGCCAATAATCCGCAGGCCATGGCCGGGGCGATCGATATCAACGCCAGCGATAAGGAGGCAAGGTTCATCCGCTTCTGCGATTCTTTTAATATTCCACTGATCTTTATGGTGGACACTCCCGCATACCTGCCCGGTGTGGAACAGGAGCACGGCGGTATCCTGCGGCATGGGGCGAAGGTGCTTTACGCGATCTCAGAGGCGACGGTTCCCATGATTACCCTGTATATCCGAAAGGCTTACGGCGGCGGAAGCTCCGCCATGTGCTCTGAGCCGCTGGGTTCGGACCTGCTGATCGCATGGCCTACAGCGGAGCTTGGGCTGATGGGAGCGGAAGGCGCGGTGTCCATTATTTACCGAAAGGAGATTGCTGCCGCTGAAAATCCGGACGAGGTCAGGGCAAAAAGGGTGGAGGAATATAAGTCGACCTTTGGCAAGTTCCCGTATCACGCGGGAAATGTGCAGTGGCTGGAGGACATTATTGATCCCAGGGATACGCGGCCGATTTTGATCCGTGCATTAAAGCAGCTGGCAAACAAACAGAAAAATGACCGTGTCTGGAAAAAGCACGGCAACATTCCATTATAAAAAGGAGGTATATCGAAGTGAGCAAGGGACCTTTGACAGGAATAAAGGTGGTTGAGTACTGTACAGGCGTGGCAGGACCCTATTGCGGAAAGCTTCTGGCCGATATGGGGGCGGAGGTGATCAAGGTGGAAAAGCCCAATGGGGATATCTCCAGGAGAAGGGGGCCTTTCTTCCATGACATCGCGGATGAGGATCTGGCGATCGGTTATCTGTATGACAACACCAACAAGCTTGGGGTGACGTTGAATGTGGAAGAGGCAACCGGGAGAAAAATCTTTAAGGAGCTGATCAGGGACGCCGATGTTCTGCTGGAAGACAGAAAAGTGGGAGAGCTGGAGGCGCTTGGCCTGGGTTACGAGGATTTAAAGAAGGAAAATGAGGGGCTGATTTATACGGCCATCACGGAGTTCGGCCAGGATGGACCTTACCGGGATTACAAATCCTACAATCTGACCATGTATCATGCCAGCGGCGCGGGATATGTACTCCCGGCCAATTCCCCCAACGCGGACAGGGAGCCGATCAAGGGAGGCGGTATGGTTGGACAGAGAGACGTGGGATCCTGCGCCCTGGTCAGCGTGCTGGGCGCGGTGTACTGGAAGATGATGGGAGGCACGGGCCAGTTCATTGACATATCCAAGCAGGAAGCGGAGATGGCGCTGGAGAGAATGAACATCGTCCGCTATTATGAACTGGGCAAGAGCCCGACACGAGTGAAAATCAATCGTCTGCGAGATACTCTTCTGCGCTGCAAGGACGGCGGCTATGTAAAGGTAGTGCTGCATCCGGACAAGCAGTGGAGGGGCGTTGTGGAGGCGCTGGGAGAACCGGAATGGACCCATCTGGAGATGTTTGCGGATCATAACGGCAGAGAGATGCATTTCGAGGAGCTGACCGAATATCTGAGCCAGGAGTCAGCCAAGTATGACACAGATGAGTTCTTTGACCTGATCCAGGCAAAGGGAACCGCCTGCGCTCCGGTGTGTACCGCGGAACAGGTGTTCAAGTCCCCGCAGTCGGCGGCAAGAGAATTCTATGTTGATATTGATCACCCGAAAACCGGCGTCCAGAAGTATCCGGGACTTCCCTTCAAAATGACGGAGGCGCAGCCCACGGACATGAAGGGCGCTCCCATGCGCGGTGAGCACAATGAGCTGATATATTGTGAGAGACTGGGATACAGCGCGCAGGATCTGGCCAAATTCAGGTCAGCCAGAATTATTTAAGGGAGGAGAACGAAACGATGAAAAATGAAGCGCTGAGCGGGATTAAAATTGCGGACTTCAGCTGGGTGTGGGCAGGACCTTATGCCTCTGAGCTCCTTTCCTTTCTGGGAGCGGATGTAGTCAAGATCGAGAGCAAGAAGAGAATCGACCAGACCAGGCAGGGCTCCATGACCATGGGCGCGGACTTTGAGGGATATAACGCTTCCCCCATTTTTAATAACGCCAATTTAAATAAAAGAAGCGTCAGTCTGAATCTGAAAAAGCCTGAGGCGGTAGAGCTGGCCAAAAAGCTTGTGGCGGCCAGTGATGTGGTGCTGGAAAACATGCGTCCCGGCGTCATGGAAAAGAATGGCCTGGGTTATGAGGATTTAAAAAAGGTAAAGGAAGATATTATCATGGTATCGGCCTCCGGCTTCGGATCCGCCGGCCCTTACGGCCACTACGCGGGTTATGCCCCCATATTCGCGGCATTCGGCGGTCTGGCTAATCTGACCGGATATGAGGGCGGCGAGCCGAACACCATGAGCGGCGTCATGGATCTTCGCGTGGGCACCATGACAGCCGCCGCCATCATCGCGGCCTTAATATACAGAGAAAAGACAGGGAAAGGAATGTACATTGATATTTCTTCCTCAGAGTGTATCAGTTCTCTGGTGGGCGCCGAGCTTTTAGAGTATCCGATGAATGGCACATCTCCCACCCGTATGGGCAATAAGGATGAGATTATGGCTCCGCATAACGTATACCGCTGCGCCGGCGATGACAGATGGATCAGTATCGCCGTAGGCAGCGACCAGGAGTGGAAGTCCTTAAAGAAGGTCATGGGAGAGCCGGAATGGGCGCAGAATGAGGAGTATGATGATCAGCACGGCAGATGGGTCAACCAGGAAGAGCTCGACAGGCATATTTCGGAGTGGACAGTGCAGTACAAGGATTACGACCTGATGCATATGCTGCAGGATGAAGGGGTGGCGGCCATGCCGTCCTTCTGCGCGGAGCAGATTCTGTCGGATCCTCATATGGCTGCCAGAGAGAAGTTTATCCAGGTGGAGCATCCGATTCTGGGGAAGAAGTGGGTCATGACCCCGCCCTGGAAAATGTCGGAAACACCGGCGAAGATTTATAAAGCTTCCCCGCTGCTGGGAGAACACAACACGGAAGTGTTTGGGGAGTGGGTTGGCCTGAGCGCGGATGAGGTTGCGCAGTATGAGGCGGACGAGGTGATTTTCTAAGCTGCGCTGACTGATGGCGCCGCAGTAAAATTATAATTGAGACGATACGCCAGGCTGTCTGACAGGGCGGGGCTGTCGCAGCGGCCCTGCCAGTGGACGGCGGATGACATTTTTGTGAGAACAAGGAGAAGACGATGAAGGATGTAGTAGTGGTATCCGCCGTCAGGACGCCTCTTGGCTCCATCGGCGGAACATTGAAAAATACGCTGGCGGAAGAACTGCTCGCCGTGGTATATCAGGCCGCGGTGGAGAGAGCCGGCATTGAGAAGGATGTGATCGATGAGGTGATCGCGGGGCAGGCCAAGCAGAGCACAGACGCCCCCAATATCGCCAGAGTGGCCGCACTGAAGGTGGGAATCCCGGAGAGAATCCCAGCTTATACAGTGCACCGTCAGTGCGCTTCCGGAATGCAGGCAATCCTGAGCGGGATGCAGCAGATTATGAGCGGTTTTTCTGACGTGCTGCTGGTCGGCGGCGTGGAGAGCATGAGCACGGCGCCCTTTTATCTGAGGGGAGCCCGCTTCGGCGTGGGCAACGGCAATACGTTTCTGGTGGATCCCAATACGGAGAGTCAGCCTAAGAGTCAGCCGGAAGAAATCTATGGTACCTTCAACATGATACAGACCGCGGACAATGTAGCGGAGAAATATCATATCACCCGCGAGGAGTGTGACGCCTTCGGGCTGGCAAGCCAGCGGAAGGCGGTGGCCGCCATTGACGCGGGACGTTTTGCGGAGGAAATTACTCCGGTCTATGTGCCCCGCAGAAAGCAGGAGCCGCTCTGTTTTGACACAGATGAATATCCCAAGAGGGATACCAACGAGGAAAAGATGGCGAAGCTGCGTCCGATTTTTCCGGGCGGTGTAACCACTGCGGGCAATGCCTCCGGCAGAAATGACGGCGCCTGCGCGATGGTCATCATGAGCGCTGAAAAGGCGGCTGAACTGGGAGTCAGGCCTTTAGTGAAGATCATCGGCGCCGCTGCGGCCGGTGTGGATCCCAGATATATGGGAACGGGACCAATTGAAGCCACAAGAAAGCTGATGAAAAAGCTGACCCCGGAGACAGGACTGACCCTGGATGATTTTGGCCTGATTGAGATCAATGAGGCATTCGCGGCGCAGTCGCTGGCCTGCATCAAAGAACTGGGACTGGATCCGGAAAAGGTGAATGTAAACGGCGGTGCGATTGCCCTGGGGCATCCGCTGGGCTGCTCCGGAGCGAGGATCAGCACTACTCTGATCTATGAAATGCTGCGCAGAGATACCAAATATGGACTGGCAAGCATTTGTGTGGCCGGCGGCTTGGGCATGGCGATGGCATTTGAGAAGATTTGACAAATGTGGAAGTAACGGGATACGGAACCCGCTTATACAGGCTCTGTGATAATTAAAATAAAGGAAGGAAACGGAAAGATGAATAAACTTGGGGTAGTGGGAAGCGGCACGATGGGAAACGGTATCGGCCAGACGGCAGCCCAGAACGGCTATGACGTCATCCTCTATGATGTGGCTCAGGCACAGCTTGAAAAAGCGAAAGAAAACATTACGGCCGCTCTCGCAAAGCGGGTTGCCAAAGGAAAAATGGAGCAGTCCGTGATGGATCAGACACTGGCGGCTATCAGCTATACGACAGATATCCATGATCTGGCTGACCGGGACGTCATTGTGGAGGCTGTCATTGAGAAGCTGGAAATCAAGCAGAGCGTCTTCACACAGCTGGAGGACATTGTCAGCGGAGAGTGCGTGCTGGGAACCAATACCTCCAGCCTGGAGCTGAAGGATATCGCCGATAAAATGAAGGATCCGTCCCGGCTTGTGGGAATTCATTTCTTTAATCCTGTACCGGCCATGAAGCTGGTGGAGATTGTCCATACTTCCATGGTGCGCGAGGATGTGGTGGAAAAGGCCAATGCGTTTGCCAGATCGCTGGGGAAGACTACTATTCAGGCTCCGGACGCTCCCGGGTTTGTGGTCAATTATCTCCAGTATCCGTTCCGCCTCAACGCCATCCGCATGGTGCAGGACGGCGTTGCCACTGTGGAAGACATCGATACCGCGGCGAAGCTGGGACTGGGTCATCCTATGGGACCGTTGGAGCTGCAGGATGTGGTGGGGCTGGATGTAACCTATTACGCGACATCCTCTATCTATGAGAAAACCGGCAATCCCGCCATGCAGCCGCCGGAGCTTTTAAAGAAGATGGTGGAAGAGGGGAAGCTGGGACGCAAGAGCGGCGAAGGCTTCTACAAATACAATTGAGGAGAAATAGTATGACAGATTTATTGGAAGCACTTATGATCCTGTGTTTTGGCCTGTCGTGGCCCATTTCCATTCGAAAATCCCTGGTTTCCAGAACCGCGAAGGGAAAGAGTGTATTCTTTGAGGTGTTCATCTGGATTGGTTATGTGTTTGGAATTGCGCGAAAATGTATTTTGTTCAGTCAGGCGACGGGGCCGTTGGGATGGCTGTTTTATCTGGCCTGGTTTTTCTACGTGCTGAATATTCTGGAGATATCCGTGGATATCGGGTTGTATGTACGTAATTCCAGATTGGACGCGGCCCGCGGATAGCATGGGCTTAACAGGAAAATGCCCTCAATTGAACATAAAAATATAAAAGGTGTTCATTGGATGGGAACAGCGGAGCGGAAGGAAGAAAATTATGAATTATCAGTTTCTCTTATATGAAAAGGAGGACGGCATCGCCACCATCACCATCAACCGCCCAGAGGTGCGAAACGCTCTGACCCAGGCACTGATGGAGGAGCTGGGGGCGGCTGTGGAGGAGGCCGAGAATGACGAGAAGGTCAGAGTCTTAGTGATCACCGGCGCGGGAGAAAAAGCCTTTGTGGCAGGCGCCGACATCAAAGAGGCGACAGCACGCAATACTTATACGGAGCTGGGGGCGCTCAGCCGCAGACGGCGAAATGTATACACGCAGCTGGAGCATCTGACCAAGCCCAGCATCGCCGCGATCAACGGCTACGCTCTGGGCGGAGGCTGTGAACTGGCGGTTTCCTGTACCCTGCGGGTCGCCTCCGAAAAGGCGAGGTTTGGTCAGCCGGAGATTAATCTGGGGATCATGCCGGGGCTGGGAGGAACGCAGCGTTTGTCCCGCCTGATCGGGAAGGGCAACGCCATGGAGCTGATTCTGACCGGGGATATGATTGACGCTCAGACGGCGCTGAGAATGGGCCTTGTCAACCGGGTGGTGCCGGCGGACAAGCTGATGGAGGAAGCATACGCGCTGGCGAAGAAGCTGGCCTCCAAAGCACCGCTTGCTCTCAGAGCCGCGAAGGACGCCGTGGATTATGGCTCGGACATGAGCCTTGGCGCTGCACTGGAGTTTGAGAACAGGCTTTATGCGATCTTAAACGGCAGTGAGGACAAAATCGAGGGAGGCGCGGCCTTCCTGGAGAAGCGCAGTCCTAACTGGCAGGGGCGGTAGCGGCAGTTCCAGCGGGCGGCTTTGGCTGCCCCGATTTGCCTGAACGCATGGGAAAGCGATGCCGTTGGCGGACAGGAATGTAAACTTTGGGTTGACACGGCTTTCACCATATGTTCATGGCGGGAACCGGGATTTTGTGATAAGGTTTACATAGTACAAAAT
>JAJQCU010000146.1:6667-9124 GCA_021202575.1 Lachnospiraceae bacterium | reverse complement strand
GATTGATGTAGAATATAAAAAATCTGAAGGAGAGTTTTGTAGAATTATGGAGATATTAAATCTGGAAGAGCGGCAGGACGGCACAGTCGCTTTTGAAGTTGATGAAAAGGGAGAACCGTGGCAGGAAGCGCTGAACCGTGTTTCCGCTGCCAGGCAGAAGAAGGAGCCGGTACAGGGATACCGCCCGGGAAACGCTCCGCTTTCCATCGCGTACAATACATACGGACAGTCTATGCTTGACCAGGCTGCCAATGAATATCTGGCAGAGGTCATTGAGCAGGTGTGTCAGGAGCATGATTATTTCCGGCTTTCAAAGCCGGATGTCGCTGTCACGGAGGTGAGTCTGTCCGCGCTTCGCGTTTCTGTGAGCATGGTGGTATACCCGAAGGTCAACGATTTTGATTATATGGGCCTTGAGGTGAAGAAACCGGTGAAGACCGTCTCAGAGGCGGATATCGATGAGGCGGTCAGGCTGTACATGAAGGGCCATCCCAGAACATATAAGACGGAGCGGGAAGCGGCCATGGGCGACATCGTTGAGGTGAGCTTTACCGGGACCTGCAATGGGGAAGGGTTTGACTTTGACCATTCTGACAAGAGCCGTTTCAGGATGGGCAGCGGCTCCTTATTTGCCGGCCTGGACGATGCGGTAGCGGGCCATAAGCCGGGAGAAGAGCTGGATGTGAGCCTGACCATGCCTGAGAATTTCCATCGAAAGGCGGTTCGCGGCAAGACGCTGGATCTTCACGTCTGTATTCTCAGTATCACCGCGCGTGAGGTTGAGGAGTGTACGGATGAGTTTGTGAAGGAGAAGGTGAAAAACGCGGATACAGTGGCGGAGTTCCGCGAGCTGCAGCGCATCAGGCTTCAGAAGACCAACGACACTAAGAGCGATCGTGCCTTTGACCGTAATTTCCAGAAAAAGCTGGCCTCTCTCGTCACCTGCCACATCCCCGCTTCCATGATTGAAGTCAGCGTGGATGGGTTTGTCCGGCAGCTGAGACAGATGGCGGCGCAGCAGGGGAGAAGTCTGCAGCAGGTTTTGGCGGAGCGCGGACAGACGCTGCTTGATTTCCAGAAGCAGGTTTACCCCACCGCGGTTTTACAGGTGCGTGTTTCCATTGCGCTGGACTATGTCCTGCGAAAGGAGAAGCTGGAGGTTTCCGAGGAAGCCATTGACCAGAAGGTGCAGAATTTCATGAAGAATTCAAAGCTTCCCTATGAGAAGTCTCTGGCCCGCATGGGTGGGAAGGAGAATGTATCGGAGAAGCTGCTGCAGGAGAAGGCGTATGACTTTGTGCGGTCAAATTGTAAGGTCGTGGAAGTCGAGGTTGAGAAAATCCCCACAGGATGGTAGGGGGGGGAATACAGCGACGCCAAGAGGATTGCTCCGCTCATGAGCGGCAGCCTCAGAAAATATACGAAGTAGACGACAAATTCTTTTGCCGTTTATGATATAATGAGCGAAAGTGAGGAAGGAACATGCCCACATGTTTCTGACGAGCGGCGAATTGGATCATGGGCGTTTTTGCCCATGATATAATGAGCGAAGCTCATGACAGAATACCCGGCAGACCCGGGAGAAAGGAGGAAAGTCAGGAGGATGAGGATAGGTGGGTTGGAACTTATCGTCGTCCTGGTCATCGCAATTCTGGTGATTGGCCCTGAGCGCACGATTATTCTGGCGCGCAAGGCGGGCAAATGGATGAGGGTCCTGAGAGTTTATCTGGGCTCAATGACAGAGGAACTGCGGGAAACTGTGGTGGAACCGCTGCAGGAGCTGCAGGAACCGCTCAGAGAGATCACCCAGCCTTTTAACGAACTGTCAAAGGAAGTCACCGGTACCGTGAATGAGATTTCGAAGCCCTTTGAGGATACTGTAAAGGATGTACAGAGATCAACAAATGAACTCAGGGGAATCACGTCGAAGAACCTAAGCGGCAAAAAGAAACCGGACAGTTCCGACAACACGCCTTCCGCGGAAATGGAAACTGAAGCACCACCTGTTGATGAATCAGTTGAAGAACCGATGGAAGAGGAATTAGAAATGGCACAGGTCATAGAAGATGGACAGGCGCCGGAAATCACATCGCCAGCCATAGCTGACATAGAAGAAGCAGGCGGCAAAACAGACGAAGCCCCGGAAACAGCAAGCGCGTAGAGCGTGTTTCTGAAGGGTTTACCAAAAAAGAAAAGAGGAGAAAAATTATGTTTGGAAAAATGGGAGTTACAGAACTCCTTGTAGTTTTATTGATCGTACTGGTTATCTTTGGACCAAAGCAGCTCCCCAAGCTCAGCAAATCCCTTGGCCAGACCCTGAAGGGCTTCAAGGATGGCATGGCGGATGATACAGAACCCACGCAGAACGCAGCCCAGGAAGTGCCCATGCAGAATACGGCACAGCCGGTTTATACTACTCAGGCGGCTCCCGTGCAGAACGCGGCACAGCCGGTTTAT
>JAJQCU010000146.1:1595-6567 GCA_021202575.1 Lachnospiraceae bacterium | reverse complement strand
GCCGGTTTATACTACTCAGGCGGCTCCCGTGCAGAACGCGGCACAGCCGGTTTATGTTACCCAGGCGGCACCTGTACAGAACGCGGCGCAGCCGGTTTATACTGCTCAGGCGGTTCCCGTACAGGAAGTGGTCCAGCCGGTTTATACCGCGCAGGCGGCTCCCGTACAGGAAGTGGTCCAGCCGGTTTATACCGCGCAGGCTGTTGACAATACCGCAGCGGCACCTGTCAGCGCTCCGGTGGATGGTCAGGCCGGAGTATAATTAAAAGGGGGCCAATTTAGATGACATCAAGTAACCCCTCATCCAGACGCGCAAGGAAGAAGAATGAGAACCCGGGCAAGAATATGACATTGACGGGGCATCTGGCTGACCTGCGTAATTGTCTGGTGATCAGTGTCCTGTCATTTTTGGCTGCCGCGATCATCTGCTTTTATTTCGCACCGGACTTTATTGTCTATGCCATGGGCCGGGCGGAAGGCTATTCGTTTATCCAGACCGGCGTCGCCGAGCTGATGGCGCAGTACATCAAGGTGGCGCTGATCGCCGGAGTGGTAATTGCTTCGCCCATCATTATTTGGCAGGTGGAAAAGTTCGTGGGCCCCGCTCTGAAAAAGTCGGAGGAGAGAAAGTTCCTCGGCGTGCTGCTGGGCGGGCTGATTCTTTTCCTTGTCGGTGCGATGTTCGCGAATTTTATCGTCATTCCCTTCACACTGCAATTCTTCCTGAACCTGAATACCATTGACATTGGAGGGTATTACAGCATCAAGGAGTACATCAGTTATCTGGTGGCGATGCTTTTTTCCTTTGGGCTGGTATTTGAAATCCCGGTGGTGGTAGCGGTGCTCTCGTCCTTCGGGCTGATGAAGCCGCAGTGGATGAAGGCTGCCCGCAGGTATGTGGTTGTCGCGTGTGTGCTTGTGGGAGCGGTGATTACACCGCCGGATATCACTTCCCAGATCATGGTTGCGATTCCGATGTATATTCTGTTCGAGATCAGTATCATTGTCTGTACGGTTATTTACAGGTCCCGGTGCAGGAAGTTGATTGCTGAGGGACTGGATCCGGACGAGGTGGAAGAGCTCAAAAAAGAGGAAAGAGAATCCGGAAGCCGCTGGGCTATGGCGAAATCTATCGTAGAACGGAAGGATCGGGAAAAGAAAAAGGATAACTGACAAAAACGATAACAACAACAGACCATGTGCCTGCCGATGCCCCGTGTGCGGGCGGCAGGCACATTGAGGTTATAAGGAATATATATATGCCATCATTAAAAGATTATATTGAGCGGGACTATGGAATCCGCAGGACACCGCTGTACATCGCGGAACGGTGCACGGAAAGAAAAGCCACCGCGCATGTCTGTCAGACCTGCGCGGAGATCTGCCCGCAGAATATTTATCCCACAGGCAAGCGCAAGCGCCCGATGTGGGATCAGTGCTTAAAGTGCGGACTTTGCGCCGCGGCCTGCCCGGCCAGGTGCATCACAGTTCCCTCCCGGAAGGCGGAGAGCTTTCTGATGGCTGTAGCCAGAAAGGGGAAGCTGACCGTTGCCTGTGAAAAGGAGGACAGCGCGGCACGGCTGAATGAGAGATGTGTCGCGGCGCTGTCCTGGGAGCAGCTGGCTTATGCGGCGCTGCGGGAGGGCGTTGTGATTTCACTTCGCGCATGCGGGGAGTGCGGTGATGAGGCCTGCAAAGAGATCATAGACCGAAATTTGAAGGAGCTTAAGTTCTTCCTGGGGGAAGAAGTATACCGGGAGAGGGTGACTGTCTTAAGGGAAGGAGATACCTACGAGGTTTCCACCTACGAGGAGGCAATTAGCCGAAGAGACCTCTTTGGTTTTTTGGGGAATCTGTCGGTGGATAAGGCGTTTACCATGATGCCGAAGATGGTGAGCGCCCGGGACAGCGGACTTTTCTTCCGCGCCATGCTTCGCGACATGGTTGCTCAGAACGCGGAGGGCAGCGAACCGGCACAGAGGCCAAGGTACGCGGTCAGGCTGCCTCATTTTACGAAAAAATGCTATAATTGCGGCCATTGCGAGCAGGCCTGCCCGAATGAGGCGCTGAAGCTTGTGAAGGGCAGGGATGGATTTACGGTCAAGGTGGATGTCTGGAAATGTACCGGCTGCGGCTTGTGTAAGAACAAATGCCGGGCGGGTGGAATTGACGGAATCGTGCCGATGCGGGTTTCAACTCTGGGGGCGGTTGCCGTCGCGAAGCTTCCGGATCATATCTGCTCCATCTGCGGCCGTGTTTATGCCTATGACACGGAGCTGGATCATTGTAAAACCTGCGAGGCGAAGCTGCATGCCGCGGAAATGAAGAGAGAGCGGGAAGAGAGAAGAAAACGGAAGGCGCAGCAGGAAGCCGATGAGGCGCTGGAAGCGAAAATTGCGGCCGGCGCCACGGAAACCTAAGGATATGACGAGAAAAGCATTCTTTCTTACGGGGGCTTTGTCTGGCTGATATCACATTGCCGGAGACTTTTGAGGGGAAATCCTTGCGATATGGGAAAAATCCGGGTATACTGTAGTAACGGTTATGCGGTAAGGATGGAATTATGAATAATCAGAATAAGCAGACCCAGAGCGATTTCCTGGAGGAAACCATCAAAAAACGCCCGGTTAACAGGCAAAAGGTCGCAAAACGAATGATAGAGGTCTCGCTGCTGGCCATTCTGTTCGGAGCCATTGCCTGCGCGACCATCGTCCTGCTCTCTCCTGTGCTGGAAAATATGATTTTTTCGGAGGAAGAGGAGGAGGCGGAATCGGTGGTCGCGGAGATGGACTTCGCGGAGGATTCGCTGGAGGTGGTGACCGAGGAGATTGCGCCGGAGGATATGCTGGCAGAGGATACGGAAGACGTACCGGAGGAAACAGTGGTGATCGTGGAGGAGACGATCACGGCCCAGCAGATCGTGGAGGAGGAAGCCCAGCTGTTTGCGGATCTGGCGGAATCCTGCTCCGGCTGGCTTGTGACGGTGCGCGGTGTATATAATAATGAAAGCTGGCTGGAGAGCAGCCTGGTCAGCGCCTCGGAGAGCAGCGGAGCTATCGTGACAGAAAGCGACACGGAGCTTTATATTCTGACCAACAGCGGGGATATGGGCCAGGCGGATTATATTGAACTGACCTTTGCGGATGGAACGAGCGCTGTGGGAACCATCCGCGGGGAGGATGGCAACACGGGGCTGATGATTCTGAGCGTATCCAAGGGAGATCTTTCCGCTGAGACGTTGGAGCAGATTTCTACCGCGGTTTTTTCCAGCTCTAATCTGAAATCCAATCTGGGAAGCAGGGTGCTGGCGGTGGGGAATCCCATGGGTGTGTCCGGCTCCTATGTGTCGGGGACGATTACAGCTATGGGGATTGAGGTCAACAGCTGGGATATCAATTATAAGGTACTGATGACAGATATTTACGCCAGTCAGTCCCCACAGGGATTTCTGGTCAACCTGCGGGGGTACATTGTGGGTGTACTCTGCAATGATTATAATTCCAGCGATACCGGCAATATTCTCAGCGCACTGGGAATCACGGAGTTAAAAAAGACCATTGAGCTGATGTATAACGGCAGCAGCATTCCCCGGCTGGGGATACAGGGGATTGACGTGACGGCTGCCGCCAACGAGGGAGAGGGAGTGCCGCTGGGCGCTTACGTGACGGAGGTGCTGGTGGATTCCGCGGCCATGTCCGCCGGGATACAGGTCGGCGATATAGTGACGGCGATGGATGAAACGGAGATTAAGGGAATGTCAGAGCTGACAAGCTGTCTGCTGTCTCATCAGGCGGGGGATGCCGTGAGCGTGACGATCTGCCGTCTGAGCCAGGGCGAATACAGGGAAATCGAGCTTCATATTATTTTACAGGAAGATTAAAAACCGGAAATCACCGGTTCATGACGAGGAGAAAGAGGAATGAAATATATCAAGGATTACCGGGAAGGCGACAGAATGTCGGATATTTACCTGTGTAAGCACAAGCAGGCTGCCACCACCAAAAACGGGAAGCCCTATGAGAATGTAATTCTGCAGGATAAGACCGGCACCCTGGACGCCAAGGTGTGGGACCCCAACAGTTCGGGAATCGGGGATTTTGACGCGCTGGATTATATTGAGGTGTACGGTGAGGTAACCAGCTTTCAGGGAGTGCTTCAGGTCAACGTAAAGAGGATTCGCGTCTGCGGAGAGGGAGAGTATAATCCGGCGGACTATCTGCCTGTCTCCCGGAAGGGCATTGAGCCCATGTATCAGGAGCTTCAGGGGCTGATCAACAGTCTGGACAATTTATATTTAAAGCAGCTGCTTCTGGATATTTTTGTAAATGATACCGCTTTCGTAAAAAAGTTCTGCTCTTCCTCCGCGGCCAAGACGGTTCATCACGGATTTGTGGGCGGACTTCTGGAGCATACGCTGGGTGTGACGAAGCTCTGCGACTTTTATTGCAGCCAGTATCCCATGCTTCACAGGGATTTACTGCTGACGGCGGCCATGTGCCATGACATCGGAAAGACCAGGGAATTGTCCGCTTTTCCGGAGAACGATTATACGGATGAGGGTCAGCTGCTGGGACATATCGTGATGGGCGTGGAGATGGTCTCGGAGAAGATAAGGGAGATCGACGGCTTCCCCGTGAAGCTGGCCAATGAGCTGAAGCACTGTATTCTGGCTCATCACGGCAAGCTGGAGTTTGGCTCGCCCAAGGTGCCGGCTCTGATGGAGGCGACGGCGTTGTATTACGCGGATGACACGGACGCCAAGATGGAGACCTTTTCGGAGATTTTGTCCGCGGGCGCCGGGAAGGAAGGCGAGTGGCTGGGATATAACCGGCTGCTGGAGACCAATATCAGGAGCGCGATTGTGCCGGAGGAATAATGCGGACTTTGCCCGCGGAAACGAGGTGGATACGGCGACGTGTTTTGTCACGGTATCACACGCAGAAGAACCCCGGAAATTGGAGCAGGATCATGC
>JAJQCU010000146.1:0-1585 GCA_021202575.1 Lachnospiraceae bacterium | reverse complement strand
GGAAATCACAGATCTGAATACAGATGGAGAAGGAATAGGGAAAGTGGACGGCTTTCCCTTTTTTGTGAAGGATGCGATGCCGGGAGATGTGGTTACGGCCACGGTGATGAAGGTGAAAAAGAATTACGGATATGCCAGATTGCAGGGCCTTCTTACGCCTTCGCCTGACAGGGTGGAGCCGGTCTGTCCCCGGCATAAGGCCTGCGGAGGCTGTCAGCTCCAGACCCTTTCCTATGAAAAGCAGATGGAATTTAAGGAAAAAAAGATTGCCGGTAACCTGCGGCGCATCGGTGGGTTGAGCGAGGATGAGGTGGAGTCGGCCAGAGAGCCCTTTGCGGGGATGGACGAGCCATACCATTATCGTAATAAGGCACAGTATCCGGTTGGAAAAGACAGGGAAGGAAAGATAGTCTGCGGGTTTTACGCGGGGAGAACGCATTCTATTGTGGCCAACACAGACTGCAGTCTGGGGGCGGAGGAGAACGGGGTGATTTTGCGTGCTGTGCTGGAGCATATGGAGTGTTAGCGGATTCCGCCATATGACGAGATATCCGGGCAGGGGCTGGTACGGCACATCCTGATCCGGACGGGTTTTGAGAGCGGGCAGATTATGGTCTGCCTGGTAGTGAATCTGTCCCCTGTAGAGCGGGAGAAATATGGACGGGAGAGGCTGAAAGCGGAGGCGCTGGTGAAGAAGCTGAGGGGACTGCGGCTGAGCACAGAGGCTGAACAGGCAGATGCCGTTGATCGTACAACGGTTTCTGATGAGAATAATTTGTTCCGGCAGGAGACAGCGCATAGAATTTGCAGTATCTCTGTCAACCTGAATACCCGCCGTGACAATGTGATCATGGGGAATGTCTGCCGGACTTTATGGGGCAGCGACACCATTGAGGACAGGCTTTTTGTCCGTGATGTCATCAATGAGTTCCAGAGAACCGGAGATTTCCTGACCTTTAAAATATCCCCTCTTTCCTTTTATCAGGTCAATCCCCGCCAGACTGAAAAGCTTTACAGTATTGCCCTGGATTACGCTGCTTTGACAGGCGATGAGACTGTCTGGGATTTATATTGCGGTATTGGCACCATTTCTCTCTTTATGGCGCACCGCGCTGGTCTGGTCTGCGGCGTGGAGGTCGTCCCGCAGGCCATTGAAGACGCCCGCACAAACGCCGCTTTAAACGGCATCACCAACACATCTTTTTATGTGGGAAAGGCGGAGGAGGTGCTGCCTGCATACTATGAGGCGCATGACGGATGCGGGGGAAGGAATGTTTCTGAATGTGAGAAAATTTCCTCAATAGGGGCTGGTTCAACCGCGGCACTGCTTCATCCGGATGTGATTGTGGTCGACCCTCCCCGCAAGGGCTGCGACAGCGCCTGCCTCGATACCATGCTCCAGATGCAGCCCGACCGCATTGTATATGTCAGCTGTGACTCCGCTACCCTTGCCCGGGATGTCAAATATCTGCGCGAGGGCGGGTATGAGATGAAAAGGTGGAGGGGCGTGGATCAGTTCGGGCAGACTGTGCATTGCGAAGTCTGCGTAAAATTAGAAAAAATTAGAAAGAGCGAAGACTGATGA
>JAJQCU010000338.1 GCA_021202575.1 Lachnospiraceae bacterium | reverse complement strand
TTTATACACTAAGTCAAAAGAAAGAAAAAAATCTTATACACGAAAAATATAAAAATTCTCAAAAGCCCATTTTATAAGAAATTAAGAAATTCTTAAGAATGTGCAAAACTAACAAAAGAAAATACAGAAACTATTTTTCGACAGAAAAAGTGCTGTTGGAACAAAATAATCTGTTTGACAAAACGCCCTGTTTTTAGTATAAATGAAACATAGGTTTTGACAAAACTGAACAAACAGGAGGAGAATAAAAATGGAAGATACTGAGAATGAGGTTCTGGACGGCGAGATGATAGCGATGAGCATTATCGCCAGCGCCGGCGACGCCCGCTCGGACGCTTTCGCGGCTCTGGCTGCGGCCAAGGAGGGCAACTTCGAGGAGGCCGACAGACTGCTGGCGGAGGCCAAGGAAGCCGGTGTCGGAGCCCACAAGGCCCAGACGGATCTGTTGTTTGCGGAGGCCAACGGCAACGCTCCCGAGATGAACGTACTGCTGGTGCACGCACAGGATCATTTCATGACCAGCATGCTTGCAGAGGAGCTGATCCGCGAGATTATCGATCTGTACAAGCTGTTGAAGAAGTAAGAATCTGTTAGGAAATCATTTTAACAGCTTCTGATCAGCGAATGTAACAGTTGACCGGCAGCTCCGGGACGGATTCTCCTGATACATATAAAAGGGGACGGGAGCTGTTCGCCGCGGCCTGCAGGCTGCGAGAATTTCAGGGTTTGAGAAGGAGAAATAACACTATGAAAATCTTACTGGTATGCGCGGGCGGCATGTCCACCGGCTTATTGATGAAGAAAATGGCTGCTTACTGGGAAGAGCAGGGCGAAGAGCTGACCATCAATGCGGTTGGTCTTGCTGAGTACAATGACGTTTACAAGGATTACGATATCATTCTGGTAGGACCTCAGGTCCGCTATAAGCTCAACGATATCAAGAAGGACACCGGACTTCCCGCTGACGTGGTGAATTCCCTTGACTACGCCATTGCCAACTGCCCCAATATCATGAAGCAGGCGAAGGCTCTGATGGCTCAGAAGTAAATGATTGTAAAAGTGTTCTCCATAGACAATCAGATGGACAGGCTTACACAAGGTACGTCTATCGGGTGTGCCTGCACAGATGATTGGATATCAGAGAAACTTTTACATATCTCATGTCTGTATTGACAGATATGACCGTTTAGAATAATTCAGGCGCTGCCGCCTGAAAATATAAAAACGAGAGGAAATTATAATGGAAGGTATTATGAATTCCAAGATTATGATCGGACTGCAGAACTTCGGTCAGAAGCTTGGAGCAAACAAATTTGTGGGCGCACTGCAGGGTTCCATGATGGGATCCATGTCCCTGATCATGACCGGTTCTGTGTTCCAGATTATCTGCGCTCTGCTGAGCATGGTTGGAGTGAGCACTGACAGCACGGTATACGCGGTTCTGTATATGCCGTATAACTTTACCATGGGCCTGATCGCACTGTGGATCACCGGCATGATCGGATTTAATTACGCGAAGGCAAAGGGCTGCAAGTCTCCTCTGGCTACCGCTATTGAGACCATGGCGGCGTTTACGCTGGTAGCCTGCTGGGATATCTCCGGCGGTTCCTCGCTAGCGGCGTTGGATGTTACTTACCTTGGCTCCCAGGGTCTGTTCGTAGGCTTTGTGGTTGCTTTCGTAGTAGTGGAGGTTGACTATTTCTGCCAGAAGAATCACGTTGAGATCAAGATGCCCGATGTTTGCCCGCCGTCTCTGGTCAACGCTATGGCAGCTATCATCCCCTGTTTCTTTAATATGTTAATCTGGCTGGCTGTTACCCTGATCGTGACCACCGCTACCGGCGGTGCATACACTGTATGCTCCGGCTTCATGGCGGTTCTGTCCGCTCCTCTTGGTGCGCTGACTTCCGTGCCCGGCATGTTTGTGCTGATCGCTTTCGCATGCCTGATGTGGTTCTTCGGTATCCACGGCACCATGCTGATTATCACAGTGCTGATGACTCCCATGATCATGGCAGCTGCGGAGAATGCTGCTATCTGGGAAGAGTGCCAGGCGGCAGGAATGACCTTCAGAGAGAGTCAGCTGGCGTTGACATTCTATCCTGTGGCTCTGTTTGGCGCTATGGCCTGCGCGGGCGGCACCGGCAACACCCTGTCCCTCTGCATTATGGGTCTGAGAGCCAAATCCGAGCAGATCAGAGCCGTGGCCAAGGTTGGCCTGGTTCCCGGCTGGTTTGGTATCAATGAGCCTGTGACTTTCGGTATGCCTGTAATGTACAACCCGATTCTGGGTATTCCTTATATCCTGAACTGTCTGCTGTGCGCGTTGGTGTGGCTGATTGCTTTCAAGCTTCACATCATTTTCCCGTCCCATGTGTACATCGGCGCTCTGATGCCCATGGGCTTTGCACAGTTCCTTGGCACCTTCAACTGGGCGAATGCGTTGATGGATTATGTATGTATCCTTGTTTCCGGCGCTGTGTATTATCCGTTCTTCAAGATTTACGACAAGCAGCTGACCGAGCAGGAAGCTGCTGCAAAGGAAGCGTAATCGCGGGAGTACAGCTATAAGTTCATTGTTTTAATAAAACTTCTTAAAAGGAGGGGCGGGAGATAATCCCTCCCCTCCCTCTTCGTTTTCAGGAGTAAATATTTTGTAAATTCATTAAAATTTTTGTGAAGGAGACTTCTATGGAACATTTAACCTTAAAACCCTTCCCCAAAGACTTCCTCTGGGGAGCCAGCTCCTCCGCCTACCAGTGCGAGGGCGCCTGGGATGAGGACGGCAAGGGACCATCCGTACAGGATACGGCGCCGGTGATCCCCGGTACCAGCGACTGGAAGGTCTGCAGCGACCACTACCATCGCTTTAAGGAAGACATCGCCCTGATGGCGGAGATGGGCTTTACGGAATACCGCTTCTCCATCGCCTGGCCCCGCATCATTCCCGACGGGGACGGCGAGATCAACCCGAAGGGTGTGGCCCACTATCACGAGGTCATCGACGAGTGCCTGAAATACGGCATCAACCCGGTGATTACCCTCTATCACTTTGACCTTCCCAACGCCTTGCAGGTCAAGTACGGCGGCTGGATCAGCAGACAGTGCATCGACGACTTTGTGCGTTACTGCGAGGTCTGCTTCAGGGAGTACGGCTCCAAAGTGAAATATTTCCTGACCATCAACGAGCAGAATATGATGACCATGTTCAACATGGGCGGCTACGCCAACGACAAGGACCGCTATCAGGCCAACCACCACATGCTGGTGGCCATGGCGAAGGCTACCATCCGCTGCCATGAGCTGTGCGACGCCTGGATTGCCCCGGCTCCCAACATCACCGCGGTTTATCCGCTGACCAGCGCACCTCTGGACAACCTGGCGGCCATGGACTATGACCAGCTGAGAAACCGCCTGTATCTGGACACCATCTGCTTTGGCAAATATCCGGAAGCCTTTTCCGTATATCTTGAGCAGCGGGGCTGCTTCCCGGACATCGCCGAGGGCGATATGGAAGCCATGGCTGCGGCCAAACCGGACTTTATCGCCTTCAACTATTACGGCGCTTCCTGCGTGAAATACGTCAGCAACGAGGACGGCCTGGCAGCCAAGGCAAAGATGAGGGACGCCCAGGGTAAGGCGGATATGGCGAACTTTATGGTGGGCATGATGACCGAACCCGGTCTGGCTGTGGGCGTCACCAACCCCTTGCAGGAGCAGACCAGCTACGGCATGGGCATCGACCCGGTGGGCCTTCGCATCACCCTGCGACAGCTCTGGGAGAGATACCAGCTGCCCCTGCTCATCACCGAGAACGGCTGCGGCGTACCTGACACCCTGGAGGAGGACGGCACCGTTCACGACCCCTACCGCATCGACTATCTGCGCGTTCATATCAAAGCCTGCCAGGAAGCCATCACCGACGGCGTCCACCTGATGGGCTACTCCCCCTGGTCCGCTTTCGACCTGGTCAGCACCCACCAGGGCATCAAAAAACGCTACGGCATGATCTACATCAACCGCGACGACGATGACCTCAAGGATTGCGCCCGTATCAGGAAAGACAGCTTCTACTGGTATCAGAAGGCCATCAAGTCTAATGGTGAGGATTTAAGTTAAAGGAGGATTATTTTATGGCAAGATTTCCAAAAGGCTTTTACTGGGGCGGCGCCACCGCCGCCAACCAGTGCGAGGGCGGCTGGAACGAGGACGGCAGAGGCCCGGCCAAGACTGACGTGACCACCGGCGGCACCGCCACCACCCCCCGCTACGCAACTTATATTGACAAGGACGGCAATCCCGGCAAGGCCGCGGGCTTCGGCCACATGGGCAAGATCCCGGAGGGCGCCACCTACGCCGTGCTGGACGGATACCTCTATCCCAACCACATCGGCTGTGATTTTTACCATCATTACAAAGAGGATATCGCTCTGTTCGCGGAGATGGGCTTCAAGATGTACCGCATGTCCATCTCCTGGTCCCGCATCTTCCCGAAAGGAATCGAGGAGGAGCCCAACCAGAAGGGAATTGAATTCTACAGAAACGTATTCCTGGAGCTGAAAAAATACGGCATCGAGCCGTTAGTGACTATTTCTCATTATGACACCCCGCTTTACATCGAGACGGAGCTGGGCGGCTGGAGCAACAAGGAGGTCATCGACTTATTTGACAAATTTACGGAGGTTTTATTTAAGGAATATAAGGGCCTGGTGAAATACTGGCTGACCTTCAATGAGATCAACTGTCTGCTGGCGTTTAAGAATATGATGCCTTCGGACGATAAGGAAGGGCTTCGTGATTCCTATCAGCAGCTGCACAATCAGTTCATGGCCAGCGCTAAGGCTGTGGTGAGAGCCCATGAGATCGACCCCGATTATCAGGTGGGCTGCATGCTCTGCGGCCTGGTCAGCTATCCCTGGACCTGCGACCCCAAAGACGTGATCAAAAACATGGTCAGCATGCAGGAGAGCTTCTATTACTGCGGCGACATTATGGTAAAGGGCTACTATCCGGCCTTTGCGAAACGCATGTGGAAGGAAGACGGCGTAGAGCTGGTATGGGCAGACGGGGAAGCGGAGATTCTGAAAGCCGGCAAGGTTGATTTCTTCAGCTTTTCTTACTATAATACTTCCTGTGTTACCACCCATGATTTCACAGACCAGGCGGGCAGCGGCAACCTGACCATGGGAGCCAAAAACCCCTATCTGAAATATTCCGACTGGGGCTGGAGCACTGACCCGGACGGCCTTCGGTATTTCCTGAATGAGCTGTACAGCCGCTACGAGCTGCCTCTGATGGTAGTGGAGAACGGTCTCGGCGCCATCGACAAGGTGGAGGAGGATGGCTCCATCCATGACGATTACCGCATCGATTATCTGGCGCAGCATGTGGACGCCATGGCTCAGGCCATCGAGGACGGCGTGGATCTGATCGCCTACACCACCTGGGGCTGCATTGACTTAGTCAGCGCGGGTACGGGCGAGATGCGCAAGCGCTATGGATTTATTTACGTAGATATGGATGACAATCTGCAGGGAACCATGGCCAGGAGCCGCAAGGATTCCTTCTACTGGTACAAGAAGGTCATCGAGACCAACGGCGAAGATGTAAGCTGGGAAAGCAGGGCATGACTTATGAGGAAAGAAATGAAAATTTTACTGATCTGCGCAGGCGGGATGTCTACAGGACTTCTCACCAAAAAGATGCAGGAGTACGCTCAGGAACAGGGCGTCGATCTGGCCATTGAGGCCCACGGCGTCAACAGTGTGGACAGATACTATGACAGCTTTGACATTATCATGGTGGGTCCTCAGGTGCGCTTTAAGCTGCAGGAGATTCAGGAGCTGACCGGGATGCCGGTGGGTGTGATTAACCCCAGCGACTACGGGCTCCAGAACTGCGAGGCGATTTTTAAGCAGGCGGAGGAGCTGTACGCGCAGAAGTAAGCGGAAGCTCCGCGAAGAAGATTTATCATCAGGCAGAAAGCTGATGAGCAAAGCCAGAGCAGGCACAATCGTTGGACGGTACTGATAATCGGCGTTTTTCACACGCATGACAGGAGTAAAACGATTTGTGCCTGTTTGAGCGAGTTTCCGGTGCCATCTTTGAATAACTGCGAATAAGTCCTGTGCGATTTCGATCAGGAAAGGTCATTCAAGCAGAAGGGGCTATTCGCATGGGAAAGGTTTTTGCACAGAAAAGGAAAGGGTTTTATGGAAAGAAAGAACTACAGGAATTTACAGCTGTCCCGTCTGGGAATGGGCAATATGCGCCTGCCGGTGCACGCCGATCAGGAGGGCACGCCTATCGACTATGAGAAGGCGGAGGAGATCATCGACTATGCCATGGCCCACGGCGTCAACTATTATGATACGGCTTATGTGTATCATCACGGTGAATCTGAGGTCTTCCTTGGCAATGTCATGAAAAAGTACCCCAGAGACAGCTACTGCCTTGCCACTAAATTTCATATCGGCGCAAATCCGGACTATAAGGCGGTGTTTGAGGAGCAGCTGAAAAGATTGCAGACAGATTACATTGATTTTTATCTGCTGCACGCCATCCAGCCGAATAATTATCAGTCATACATAGACAGCGGCTGCATTGCTTATTTTACAGAATTAAAAAAAGAGGGCAAAATCAGAAATCTGGGCTTTTCCTTCCATGCCACGCCTGAAATCCTGGATACCTTTCTGGAGCTGACGGACTGGGATTTTGTACAGATTCAGTGCAATTACTATGACTGGTGCTACAGCGACACTAAAACGGAATATGAAAAAATTGCCGCGAAGGGCCTGCCCATCATAGTGATGGAGCCTGTCCGGGGTGGCCGCCTGGCGGACGTGGGTCCGGATGCCAACGCCCTTTTGCAGGAAGCCCATCCGGATTGGAGTGCCGCCTCATGGGCGCTGCACTTTGTCAAGAGCCTGCCCCAGGTGCAGGTGGTCTTAAGCGGCATGAGCACTCTGGATCAGATTGTGGACAATGTGAATACCTTTTCCGATGGCATAGCTTTGTCTGAGGAAGAGACAAAGACCGTGTATAAAGCGGCGGCTCTTTACAGAAAATATCTCAGTGTGCCCTGCACGGCCTGCCGCTACTGCTGCGACGACTGCCCCATGCGGATCGAGATTCCGAAATTCATCGCTATCTACAATGAAATGAAGCTGGAAGGCAGAGGAGGCATCAAACAGAAGCTGGAAAAGGCGGAATCCGCAGGAAAACCTGCAGACTGCATCGGCTGTGGCTGCTGCACCGGACACTGCCCGCAGAGCATCGATGTGCCGAAAATCATGAAAGAGCTGGCAGAGCTGTAGGAGATTTTTAAATGCAAGTTACCGGGACTAAGGAGATGGCATGAAAAAAGGTAAGGCGAAGATGAATGATGAGTTTTACTGAGAAAGCCCAAGAAACGGAGCTGTAGGCGAACGTTGATTGGATGCTTTCTCGTATGCATGGATGTATTCGCCGTACTTTTTTCATGACAGTTCCGGGAGTTCTCTGGAATTTTAACGAAATTTATCGAAAAGGAGAGAGGAACATTATGAGCAAATTCCCAAAAGACTTTTTATGGGGCGGCGCTACCGCCGCCAACCAGTATGAGGGCGGCTACCTGGAGGGCGGCAAGGGCGTCAATACCTCCGACGTGATGGTAGGCGGCTCCCACACCGTACCCCGGCGCGTCAGCTGGAAGAACCCGACCACCGGAGAGACCGGCTTCACAGGAATGGGCTTTGGCACCCCCATGGAGATTCCTGAGGGCGCGGTACCGGCTGTACTGGACGGCGTGTACTATCCAAGCCACGAGGCCACCGATTTTTATCACCATTACAAAGAGGACATTGCCCTCATGGGAGAGATGGGCTTTCGCTGCTTTCGCCTGTCCATGAACTGGGCGCGCATCTTCCCCAACGGCGACGACGCGGAGCCTAATCAGGAGGGTCTTGCCTTCTACGACGCGGTCTTTGACGAGTGCAAAAAGTATGGTATTGAGCCCCTGGTGACCATGTCCCACTACGAGACCCCCATCGCTCTGACCATCAACTACGGCGGCTGGACCAACAGAAAGCTGATTGACTTCTTTGTCAAATACGCCGAGACCGTCATCGCCCATTACGCGGGCAAGGTGAAATACTGGCTGACCTTCAACGAGATCAACATGATGGATATGGGCGCTTTCATGGCCGGCGGCATTGTGGACGCCACCCCGCAGAATAAGGCCCAGGGCGCTCACAATCAGTTTGTGGCCAGCGCCAGGGTGGTCAAGTTCGCCCATGAGAATTATCCGGATGTGAAGATCGGCCAGATGCTGGCTTACGGTCCGCTCTACACCTACACCTGCGCTCCGGAAGATCAGATCAAGGCGCTGGAGCAGGCCCAGGGAACGCTGTTTTATTCTGATGTACAGACTGGCGGCTTCTACCCGGAGTATCGCCTGATTCAGTATAAGGAGCAGGGCATTGTGCTGGACGACTGCCCGGAGGATTATGAGCTGATCAAAAATTACTCCGCGGATTTTCTGTCCTTCTCCTGCTATGGTTCCACTACGGTTAGCGCGGATCCCTCCCTTGGAGGTGCGGGCGGTAATTTCTCCATGGGAGTAAAGAACCCCTATCTGTCCACCAACGCCTGGGGCTGGGCTACTGACCCTGTCTGCCTGCGTCTGGCCTGCAACACTCTGTATTACAGATATCGCAAGCCGGTATGGATCGTGGAGAACGGCATCGGCTGGGATGATAAGAAGGAGGCGGATGGCAGCGTCCACGACACCTACCGTATCGACTACCTGCGTCAGAATATCCTGTCCATGAAGGACGCCATCTTAAAGGACGGCGTGGAGCTGATGGGCTACGCCTTGTGGGGCTGCATTGACTGAGTCCGTGCCGGCACCGGCGAGATGAAGAAGCGCTACGGCTTCGTCTACGTGGACAAGGACGACAACGGCAACGGCACCCTGGCCCGCTCGAAGAAGGATTCCTTCGAGTGGTATAAGAAGGTGATCGCTTCCGACGGCGAGAACTTGGACTGAAAAATATCATAAAATTCCTTTACTCAGGAGAAAGCAAAAATGCGGTCATATGACCGCATTTTTGTTGACAAATAGATATATATTGTATAATATATAAAAG
>JAJQCU010000103.1:3250-9143 GCA_021202575.1 Lachnospiraceae bacterium | reverse complement strand
ACATCACACTGGGCATTCCCTTTTATATGTTCGGCCAGTGTTTAAACCCCATCATCCGTTCCGACGGCAGCCCCAAATTCGCCATGGCTTCCACTGTGGCGGGCGCCATCACCAACGTGATTCTGGATCCGATTTTTATTTACATTTTCAAATGGGGAATGATGGGCGCGGCCGTAGCGACTGTTATCGGCCAGATACAGCCACCCGTCCGCTCCGTATGGTATCTTTTCCATATGAAGGCGGTGACGTTAGATAAGACCAGCTTCGGCTTCTGGCCCCATCTGATGAAGCGGTTTCTGACCCTTGGCATCACCAGCTTCCTGTCCCAGGTTTCCCTGGTGGTTTCCATGGCGGCCGTCAACAGCATGTGCTCCAAATACGCGGCCCTGGATGAAATCTACGGCCAGCCGGAGCTGACGCAGATTCCCCTGGCGGTCATCGGCATTGTCATGAAATTTTATCAGGTTATGATTTCCATCTGCATCGGTATCTCCGCCGGCACCATTCCCGTGGTTGGCTACAATATCGGCGCCGGCAGGATGGACAGGGCCAAGCAGCTCTTTAACCAGGTGCTGATCGCGCAGCTGGTGCTGGGACTGGTTTCCCTGTTCATCGTGGAGGTTCTGCCCTATCAGCTGATCGGTATTTTCGGCGCCAGCAATGAAACCGAGTATTACACCCAGTTTGCCGTCCGCGCTTTCCGGATTTACCTGTGTATGGTGCCCCTCTCCATGATTAACAAGGGAACCTTTATCTTCCTGCAGGCCATGGGCAAGGCCTTCGCCTCCACCATGATTTCCCTGATGCGTGAGATCGTCTTCGGTGTGGCGCTGCCCATTATTCTGCCGATATTCTTTGGACTGAACGGGATTCTCTACTCCTTCCCAACGGCGGACGTCCTGGCGTTTATTATCGCGCTTTGTGTTATTATTTCCGTGTATAAGGAGATGAACGCGGCAATCGCGAAGCAGCCGGTAAAGACGGCATAAGCCGCAGACGGTCACGCAAACCAGATTGTCTGATATTCATCTCTTAACCATAACGAAATGGCGCAGGCATGAATATTGACAGCGCGTTTAACATTTTTGTTGACAAATCCCCTCCTCCCTGTTTGAATAGAAACAGGGAGGTATTTTTATTGCATGGGATAATTTTCATGCAGCGAAATCGTTTCGCGAATGCGTACAGGCGCAAATCTGCCGCGGAACGATAAGGAAATGAGATGAGCAAAATTATTTTTCTGGACGTGGACGGCACCCTCATCAATTACGAGGGAAAGCTTCCTGACTCCGCCCGCGAGACGGTCAAAAGGGCCCGTGCCAACGGCCACCGGGTCTACATCTGCACAGGCTGCTCCAAGGCGGAGATCATACAGCGTGATCTGGGCGAGCTGGACGGCATGATCGGCGGCAACGGCGCCTATGTGGAGGATCATGAAACCGTGGTCATGCATCAGGGACTGACAAGGGAGGAGGTAAAGCACATCGTGGACTGGTGCAACGACCGCCGCCTGGGCTTCTATCTGGAATCCAACAGCGGCATGTACTGCAATGACTTTATGATCGAGCAGGGGCCCTCCACCATGGCAAAATACGCCCAGGGGAAAGGAGTCAGTCAGGAGCAGGCACTGGCAACGGCACAGGGCATTGTAAACGACTTTATCCTGGCTCACGGTGAGGATCTGTACCGGGACGACGTCAATAAGATCAGCTTTATCTTAAGCTCCTATCAGGACCACCTGGATTCCAAAGAGGAATTTCCCACCCTGGAGGCCAACACCTGGGGCGGCAGAGGGGAGCTTGCCCTCTTCGGAGACCTGGGACCTTCGGGCATCACCAAGCGCCACGCTATTGAAGTGCTGCTGGACTACCTGCACGCCGATGTAAAGGACACCGTTTCCTTCGGCGACGCCAAAATCGACCTGTCCATGTTTGAGTGCTGCGCCTACAACGTGGCCATGGGCAACGGCGGGGAGGAAATCAGAGCGGCCGCGGATTATGTGACCACGGATGTGGACGAGGACGGGCTGTACAACGCGTTTCAGCATCTGGGAGTGATCTGAGGATACCAGAATCACGTGCGAATCACAGCCTCTAAAAGCCCTTATGCCGTGCAAAAAACCGGAGTATCATCAGAGGTTACATGGAAAGGGGCGCCCGCGTTAATACAGGCGCCCTTATGGAAAGGATTTGTTTTATGCTGTTTTGTTATAACAGTTGTGGAGAAATTTGGTTAGCTTTCTCTAACTGATGGTAAGTATACACGAACTTTGGCTGTCTGTCAAGCCCTGATTTCGCTTTTTTACCATATTTGCTTTCTATTGTTTACTTACTATCAGTGTGGATTCTGTTCTATCGGAAGATTCAGGCCTGTGCTGCCATTGTCGCCTACTCCGGATACTCCTCCCCGGCCCAGGGCAGCATAGCGCTCATGTCCACCGCCAGATCCCCACCGTAAATTCTGACCGGAATATGATCCCCCAGGCCGTAAATGGCAGGTTCTCCCTTGTCAATCACTGACTCAAAAACAAAAACCAGAACCCTTCTTTTGCGCAGATCCACCATCCAGTACTCTCTCACCCCGGCATCCCGATATTTCGACTTCTTGATCAGCCTGTCCTTCATTTGGGTGGACGGAGACAACACCTCAATCAGGAAATCAGGAGCTCCATAGATTCCCCACCTTTTCACCTTGTCCCGGTCGCACACAATTCCCACATCCGGCTGCACCATGGTCCGGTTGTTACAGTCCAGACGCACGTCCACCGGCGCCACAAAGGGCAGACAGCTTCCCTGGGGATCCGTAATGTAATTGGCAATCTGCCTGTAAATCTCGCCGACAGCCCTCTGATGCATAAAGCCCGGCGCTTCCATGTCAAAAAAGAAGCCGTCGATCAGCTCCACCCGCTGGTCATCCGGAAGCGCGTAATAGTCCTCAACTGTATATTCGCCCTGGTCCTTTGTGCCATATTGGAGAGCCGTCACTGATACCATCTGGGCGGTCAGCTCCTTCAAGGCTTCCTCATAGAGGAAATCATATTTTTTCCCGGATAATGATTCATCATCAGTAGCCTCTTCCATTTCTTCGGATGTGAACGCATCCTCGTAAAAGCTCCGCTCTTCTTCTGACATTTCCATGCTTTCACATGAGTTCATTGCATTTTCCCTTGAAACTTCTTTGTCCATAGATATACCTCCGTCTGTTGTCATTTTATTTTTCTTTATCGGCATGTCAAAGAGTTCGGTTTTCCCGGTTGAAGCTTTCCATCTTTTACCGATATTCTGGGTAGGCCTGTCCCTTAAAAGAAGTATAGCACATTCTGTTTTTAAATGTGGTCGTTATATCGTCTTTCTGAAACTTTTTTTAATCATTTCCATATTTTGTATTTTCCCCACCTGTGCGGACATAATTCTTTTTACAATAACTACAGATAATCATTATACAATCTGTTGCATTTTTCATTGACACACTACACAAAAAGCGGTATAGTGAAAGGGAAAAATCTGGCATAATGTCCAAATTTTTACTACATAATGAATTGGAGTGTATGACATGTATCAGGATGATTACAGGCGATCGCTGTCCCCCAGTCTCGAGGACGCGGATTTAAAGCCCGAGCTTCAGAGAATCGCGGGAAATGACGATGAGATCAAGGATCGCTTTGCGGTAGCGCTGAAATTTGGCACCGCGGGCCTTCGCGGCGTGCTGGGAGCCGGCACCAACCGTATGAACATTTACGTGGTACGTCAGGCCACCCAGGGCCTGGCCAACTGGGTAAAGACCCAGGGCGGCAATCAACTGGTTGCCATCAGCTATGACAGCCGCTTAAAGAGCGATATTTTTGCCAAGACCGCGGCGGGGGTGCTTGCCACCAACGGCATCCGTGTCAGAATCTATGACGCACTGATGCCCGTTCCGGCTCTTTCCTTTGCCACCCGCTATTATCAGTGCAATGCCGGTATCATGGTAACCGCATCCCACAACCCGGCCAAATACAACGGCTACAAGGCCTACGGCCCGGACGGCTGCCAGATGACCGATGACGCCGCCGCTATCGTCTACGCGGAGATCTTAAAGACCGATGTGCTGACGGGAGCGAAATATATCTCTTTCGCCGAGGGCGTGGAGAACGGCCTGATCCGCTTCGTGGGTGATGACTGCAAGAAGGCATTCTATGAAGCCATTGAGGCGCGCCAGGTTCGTCCGGGTCTTTGCAAGACCGCGGGGCTCAAACTGGTCTACAGTCCCTTAAACGGCTCCGGTCTGGTTCCTGTCACCCAGGTTCTCAATGACATCGGCATCGAGGACATCACTATCGTGCCGGATCAGGAGTATCCCAACGGCTACTTTACCACCTGCAGCTATCCCAATCCGGAGATCTACGCTGCCCTGGAGCAGGGCCTGAAGCTGGCCGAGCAGACCGGCGCCGACCTGATGCTGGCCACCGACCCGGACGCGGACCGCGTGGGTATCGCCATGAAATGTCCTGACGGCTCCTACGAGCTGGTCAGCGGCAATGAGATGGGCGTCCTTTTACTGGACTATATTTGCGCAGGACGCATTGAAAAGGGCACCATGCCCCAGAACCCTGTGGCTGTGAAATCCATTGTTTCCACTCCCTTGGCCGATGCGGTAGCCGCTCACTACGGCGTGGAGATGAGAAACGTCCTGACCGGCTTCAAGTGGATCGGCGATCAGATCGCCAGTCTGGAAGCGGCAGGCGAGGTGGACCGTTTCATCTTCGGCTTCGAGGAGAGCTACGGCTACCTGGCAGGCCCATATGTCCGCGACAAGGACGCAGTCATCGCCTCCATGCTGATCTGTGAGATGGCGGCCTACTACCGCTCCATCGGCAGTTCCATCAAGGAGCATCTGGAGGAGCTTTACGCTCAGTACGGCAGATATTTAAATAAGGTGGACAGCTTTGAGTTCCCGGGTCTCACCGGCATGGACAAGATGAGCTCCATCATGCAAGGGCTGCGTGACAACCCGCCAGCGGAAATCGGCGGCTATAAGGTCACAAAGGTTACCGATTATCAGAAGCCCGAAGAGACCGGACTTCCCGCCGCGAACGTGCTGATTTACGCTCTGGAAGGCGGCGCCACCACCGTGGTTCGCCCCTCCGGCACCGAGCCTAAGATCAAGACCTACTTCACGACTCTGGGCAAGGATGTGACGGAAGCGCAGGCACAGAAGGATCAGCTGGCGGAGGCGCTGAAGCCCATTCTCGCGTAAGGCTTAAGAGCCTTAGTTATTCCTCCTGGAAAGCTACCTGTGCGATTGGGTGCTCCGGGAGCATCCGCACAGGCAGGAAAATTCCAGCTTACCGAAAAATCAAGGAAGCCGTCTCATGGTCGAGACGGCTTCTCTTATTGCCCGTGGAAATATTTTATATCCTCCCACCGATATTCCGGCAGCCAACAAACAGCGTGACGAAAACAATCATTTTCATCTCACAATGCAGAAAGCCTCATCAAATCTCCCTGGTATACCTGGCCAGCCACTGCCGTTCATCCTCCGTCAGCATCGGACTCAGCGTCTCATACACCCTCTTGTGATAAGCGTTCAGCCAGCCCTTCTCCCGCTCACTCATCAGCTCCGGATTGATGGCGTCCAGATCAAAGGGAATCAGCGTCAGCGTCTCCAGGTACATAAACTGCCCGTAAGAATTCTTCTCCCCCTTGCGCACCAGCACCTCATTCTCCAGGCGGATGCCGTGGGAGCCCTCAATATAGATGCCCGGCTCATCCGTGATGACCATGCCCTCCTGTAACGGCTCATAAGCCCCCTCGCGGATCCGCCAGTGGAAGCCCGCGGGTCCTTCATGAATATTTAACAGATAGCCGACTCCATGGCCGGTCCCATGATTATAGTCCAGATTTCTCTCCCAGAA
>JAJQCU010000103.1:0-3240 GCA_021202575.1 Lachnospiraceae bacterium | reverse complement strand
GTCCAGGTTCTCCCCGCAGACGCCCTCCTTAAATTTCACATTGGCAAGACTTAAGTTGCTGATAGCCACCAGGGTGAAATGATCCTTCATCATCTGCGGTATTTCTCCAAGGGCATAGGTACGGGTTACATCGGTAGAGCCTTCATAAAACCCTGCGCCGGTGTCGGTCAAATACAGCGCCCCGGGCTTTAACTCCACGTCCGTCTCAAGGGTGGAGGAATAATGCACGATCGCCCCGTGCTCGCCGTAGGAACTGATGGGGCCGAAGCTGGGCCGCAGGAAATTGCCCATTTCTGCACGAAACTCATCCAGCTTGTCGGAAGCGCTGATCTCGGTGATCTTCTCTTTTCCCACATGTTCCTTCAGCCACTTCATGAAGCGCACATGGGCCACGCTGTCCTTGATCTCAGCCTGACGGATATTCCTGATCTCCGTCTCGTTCTTGACGGCCTTCATCAGGATTTCCGGATTGCGCTTCTCCACCTTTTTTACATCAGCGGGGATCAGATTATACAGCGCGTAGTTTAAACGCCGCGGATCCAAAAGCAGAGTCTGCCCGACGGTCAGGCTCTGAATATCCTGATAAATATCATTGTAGGGCCGGATGGTCACGTTATTGGCGGCAAAATCCTCCAGCATCTTTTCATCCGCCTTATCCGCGTCCATATACAGATCCACATGATCCATGAAAATAACACAATAGCTGAGTACCAGCGGAAAATACGAAATATCATCTCCGCGGAAATTAAAAGTCCAACAGATGTCGTCCAGGGTGGTCAGCACATGAACATCTGCGCCCTCTTTTTTCATCTCCTCGCGGATACGGGACAGCTTGCTTGCCGTGGTCTCGCCGGTGTACTGAATATCCAGATGAAACGCCGGCTTATGGGGAAGCGCCGGGCGATCCTCCCAGATTTTGTCAATCAGATCCTCACCACAGGAAACAGACGCGCCGTTCCTTTCCGCGATCCCGGCATACTCCGTTCCCTGTCCCTTGGACACAACCCGGCCGTCAAAACCGATGGTCTGTCCCTCTTTCACATGCTCCTTCAGAAAATCCTCAAAGGTGGGGACATCCGGCTCCCCGCGCTTCATCAGCGTAACCGGCGAACCAGCCAACTGCTGTGCCGCCTGGATGAAATAGCGGCCGTCCGTCCACAGATACGCCTCATCCGCCCCGATCACGGCTGTTCCCGCGGAGCCGGTGAAGCCTGTGATAAATCTGCGGGCGGTGAAATACTCTCCCACATACTCGCTCTGGTGGAAATCAGCGGATGGCACGATGTAGTAGTCCACCCCCGCTTTTTTCATTTCGGTTCTTAATGCCTGTATTCTCTCTGATACTGTCATTTTGTCCTTTCCGGCGTGCCGCTCCCCTCCCCAAAATCCGCATGTATTGGATAAGGATTGCAAAAACACGCCTGTACATTCATTATTTATTCCATGTCCGCGATCATTTTTACATATGAGCAGATTTTTTCGCTGTAAATTTTTCTGACAGACGAAACCCCTTCCTTCCCATATTTTTTTCCTCCAGCTTATTTTTCAATGCTACTGAACAAATACAATTTACAACATATTCCATGATTTTTCAAGCGCAGAGACAAATTATGTCCTGCTGTTATGCCCTGCCGCCACATCCCCAATCACATTTTTCACTGGAATTACCCATAAGATGCATCATATGTAAAAAATCCGGCAGTGGGAAACATAAAACGCTTATGAAATACCGGGTTGTCATTTTTTTCTCACAATGGTATACTTCTAAAAGCGAGTTTAAAATCCGCGGACGGGTCCTGAAACAAAGAAGGGACTTTTAGCGCCCGATTGCCGTGATTTTCATAAATCATTTCAAATGAACGAGAGGATTGCTTAATATGACGACAAATGAAAAAGCACTGGAAATGCACAAAATCTGGAACGGAAAGCTGGACATTCAGTCCAAGGCCCCGGTAAAGACCAGAGAGGATCTGGCCATCGCCTACACGCCAGGCGTGGCGGAGCCCTGCAGGGTGATCGCCAGGGATCCGGACGCGGCCTACACCTACACCATGAAGGCCAACACGGTGGCTGTGGTCTCCGATGGCAGCGCGGTGCTGGGACTGGGCAATATCGGCGCTAAGGCGGCCATGCCCGTGATGGAGGGTAAATCCGTATTATTTAAGGAATTCGGCGGCGTGAACGCGGTGCCGATCTGTCTGGACACACAGGACACCGAGGAAATCATCAAAGCGGTGACCTGGCTGGCCCCGGCCTTCGGCGGCATCAATCTGGAGGATATTTCCGCGCCCCGCTGCTTTGAGATTGAGACGCGGCTCAAGGAAATGCTGGATATCCCGGTATTCCACGACGACCAGCATGGCACCGCCATCGTGGTGCTGGCGGCTTCCATCAACGCCCTGAAGGTAGTTGGCAAAAAGGCGGCCGATTGTAAGGTGGTCATCAACGGCGCGGGCGCGGCCGGCATTGCCATCGCCAAGCTGCTGATGAATTATGGCTTTACGAATCTGATTCTGTGTGACCGCAAGGGTATGATTTATGAGGGGGAAGAGGGCTTAAACTGGATCAAAAAGGAAATGTCGCTGGTTACCAATCTAAAGAAGGAAAAAGGGACTCTGGCAGACGCGTTGAAGGGCGCCGATATCTTTGTGGGCGTGTCCAGCGCCAGAATGGTCACTGCCGAAATGGTGAAGAGCATGGCCAAAGATTCCATCATCTTTGCCATGGCCAACCCGGAACCGGAAATTATGCCGGACATCGCCAAGGCCGCCGGAGCCGCGGTGGTAGGTACCGGACGCAGCGATTTTCCCAACCAGATCAACAACGTGATCGCCTTCCCGGGTATTTTCCGGGGCGCCCTGGACGGCAGGGCAAAACAGATTACGGAGGAAATGAAAATGGCCGCCGCAAAGGCACTGGCCTCCCTGGTTTCCGATGAGGAGCTGAACGCGGACTTCATTCTGCCGGAGGCGTTCGATCCCAGAGTGGCGAAGACTGTGGCGGAAGCAGTGAAGGCAAATATTTAAGGTACATGAGATTGCAGCCGCACGGGCAGAAGGGTTGTGGATTACTTATTCAGGCTATTTTCCTCCATAAGACGCCCCTCAGGTGATCAATAGGGAAAGTGACTGAGAATAGTAACAGTTTCAGAGGTAACAGTTATGGCGCAGGAGCTTCAGACTTTATGTAAACTTCTCATATTGTATATGCTCAATCAGGTGGAATTTCCCCTGACTACGG
>JAJQCU010000058.1 GCA_021202575.1 Lachnospiraceae bacterium | reverse complement strand
CTAGCCGGACTGCGATATGCTGCCGGTGGGAAGGATTGGCGGGGGCTTGGCGCAGGAGCGGGCAAGCCGTTTCACACAGGTGGAGCAGCGCACCATGATGACGCTGTGGTGTCTTTTCGGCTCTCCGCTGATGATCGGCGCGGAGCTGACAAAGCTGGATGCGGAGACTTATGAGCTTCTGATAAACCGGGATATTCTGGATATGCTGCCTCCTTCCTGCCGCCCGCGGCAGATATTCAGGGATGAGGAGAAAGCGGCCTGGGCAGCGTATGACAGTGAAAGGAAAGCCGCATATGCCTCTCTCTTTAACCTGAAGGATGAGGCGGCACAGCTGTCTGTGGACGGCGGGAGCCTGATGAACGCCCTGGTGTCCGTGGGAATGCCGCGTGACGTTTCATTTACAGGCGGGAAAGAGTTATGGACAGGGGAGTGCACGGAGTTTGCAATGAAAGGCCTGCCGGAAGAAATCCGCGCCTCTTTGTGTGCGCATGGCTGCCGGGTGTGGAGGCTTGAAATTGTATGTCAGGGGGAGACTGCCGATGGTCGCACATGACTACAGTACACCAATCAATTTGAAGGATATACGTATCACTGACGATTTCTGGCACAGAGAGCAGGAGCTGGTCAGAAACGAGGTCATCCCCTATCAGTGGGAAGCCCTGAATGACAGAGTGCCTGGGGCGGCGCCCTCTTTCTGCATGCATAATTTCCGGGCGGCGGGCCGCCTGTTGCAGAAAAAGCGGGAGCAGGGCGTTTCCTTCAAGGCGCCTGCCTATACCTTCCGGGGCTTTGAGACGTTGCCGGAGGACGGCGTGGAGGATCCGGACAAATTTTACGGCTTTGTCTTTCAGGATACAGATTTCTCCAAGTGGATCGAGGCGGTGGCTTATTCCCTGTGCAATCATCCGGATCCGGAGCTGGAGAAGACAGCGGATGAGGCCATCGACATTGTCTGCGCAGCTCAGCAGGAAAACGGCTATCTGGATACCTATTATATTATTAACGGCATGGACCGGGCATTCACAAATCTGAAGGACCACCATGAGCTGTACTGTCTGGGACATCTGGTGGAGGGCGCAGTGGCTTATTACCAGGCCACCGGGAAGGAGAAGCTTTTAAAGGCCGCCTGCCGGTACGCGGATTATTGTGTGGATTTTTTCGGGCTGGAGGAAGGGCAGTGCAAGGGGTATCCCGGGCACGAGATCGCGGAGATGGCGCTGGCCAGGCTTTACGAGGTCACCGGAGAAAGAAAATATCTGGAATTAAGTTCTTTTTTCCTGAATCAGAGGGGCAGTCAGCCCTATTATTTTGATCAGGAGGGCAGGAAGAGGGCGGAGCTCGAGGGAAAGCCATGGAAAGCGGATGAGAATCCCGACAGGTACGCTTATTATCAGGCGCACTTGCCGGTCAGGGAGCAGTCAGAGGCAGTGGGGCATGCGGTCCGGGCGGTCTATCTGTACAGTGGCATGGCGGATGTGGCCAGACTGACAGGGGATGAAAGCCTGTACCGGGCCTGCAAGCGGCTTTGGGACAGCATCGTCTCTGAAAAGCTGTATGTGACCGGAGGCATCGGCGCGACGGCGCACGGGGAGGCCTTTTCCTGTCCTTATGACCTGCCGAATGATCAGGCCTATTCGGAGACCTGCGCGGCCATAGGCCTGGCCTTTTTTGCCCGCAGGATGCTGGAAATTTCCGCGGACAACCGTTACGCGGACGTGATGGAGCGGGCGCTGTACAACACGGTGCTGGCCGGAATGGCGCTGGACGGGAAGAGTTTTTTTTATGTGAATCCTCTGGAGGTGGTGCCGGACGCCTGCCATAAGGATTCCCGTCTTTCGCATGTGCAGCCGGTGCGGCAGAAGTGGTTTGGCTGTGCCTGCTGTCCGCCCAATATTGCTAGAATTGTCAGTTCCCTGGGGGCTTACGTATACACGCAGTCGGAAGAGACGCGGACGCTGTATATCCATCTGTATGTGGGAAGTGAGCTGACTGTGCTCTCGGGTGGGGAAGAAATGCGTTTGGCGACCGAAACAGATATGCCCTGGGGCGGACATTTTCATGTGGATATCAGGCAGATCGAAAGGCCGGATGAACAAAATGACGGGCAGCCGGACAATGGGATGGGCCGCACCGGCGAAAAAGATGCTGAAACATATGGAATGCCATATACCCTTGCGTTTCGGATTCCCGGATGGAGTATGGAAAGCCGGATTCAGGTTTGCTGCGGCGGAAATGAGTATGTATTGATGGCTTCGGGCGGGAAGCTGATCCGGACAGGAGAAAAACCGGTCGGAGAAATGACGGATATGGATGAGGAAAAAGCTGTCAGCGAAGAAACGCCGGACCCATGGAAGGAAGAGAACAGGGGAAGGGTTCCGGCGGCTGGAGAAGAGACGCCCGATGATCACTTTCTGAAGACGGAATTAAAAAACGGCTATCTGTATCTGAGCGCTAGCTGGCGTGACGGCGATTCAGTGGATTTTGACTTCATCATGGAACCTCACATGGTGACCGCTAGCCCGAAGGTGAGGGAGGATATCGGAAAAGTCGCTTTTACCAGAGGACCGATTACCTATTGCATGGAGGAGGCGGACAATGGCGCCGATCTGCACCTGAACCGCGTGGACCTGGGCAGAATTGGAAGTCATTGCCGTGGAATCATAATGGAGGAGGACGAGTCGCTGGGGCATAAAATGGTGCTGTTGAAGGTGCCGGGACTGCGGATGAAGACGGGATGCGGTATCAATCAGGCGGCGGAGCAGCGGATGCTGCACGAGGGCAATTTAACGGAGGTCGAAAACCAGCCGCTGCGGGCGGACACTGCAACGCCAGGACATAACCAGACACTGTTTGCAGATGCTGAATCGTCACGTCAAACGCAGCCGTTGTATCAGGATTATTTACCGCCGGTTGAAGAACAGGTCACGCTGACCATGATCCCTTATTACGCCTGGGCCAACCGGGGTGAAGGGGAAATGCGGGTGTGGGTGAGAGTGTAAATACAAGCGTGACAGAAAGAAACATTTCCACCTGTGCGATTGAATGCGAAGGGTCTGTTGAATTGTAACTGCACAGGTGGAAAAATTGGACTTGTAATCGTTAGCTTATAGCTTTTCGTAAACCGCTGCGCGCTTATCCTTTGGTACTTTTAACCGATCCATGGCCTGTTCTACAGTCCAGTTCATTGTTTCCATCAGGGCTTTGATATCCTCCACACGGGCTTCCATCTGCCCCTGGCGCAGAATAGTTTTTGCCTCATACTCCAGAATTTGTCCTCCCATAACAGCTTTCACTCCTTTCTTTACGGCTCCATAGTTGGCTGCCAGATTGTCTACGACCTTTTCTGACAGTTCGATCAGCGTTTTCTTAAAGTATGCGCTCAATTGTCCGAGATATTCCAGATGATCCAGATGCTTTACAATCATTCGATATTCGGCTTTCAGCGCATTCAGTTTTGGCTCATTGGTCTTGTATTCTTTCAACCTCCTGTCGTATGTAAAAATGTAGAAAGGCAGCAGGAAAAGAAGATTTTTCTTCAGTAATTCATCCAGCGAATAGTTTTTCATCTTGATCGCCGGGATCTCATAAGTAAGAGCTTTGTCCTGAAATCTGATACATATATGCAGATTGTCAGGGGTGTTTTTTGTGCTTCGCAAATATACTTCTCATCAAAAACTTCATTGATGAGAGGAATCAGTAACGAACTGCAATCGTTGGTCAGTGTGCGAAACACATCGTCGTATGGAGTACCATAGTGTACTCCAGGGTTCTTGTCGGCTTTCTCAGCCATGGGCATCACCGCCTTGTCTGTAATGTCGCCAGCTGCGGCGCATTCTTCTGGAGTACAGGCTTATACTAACATGGAGTGACAAAATCCGCAAGACAAAAAGAAAATCGTTAACAGCCAGAAAAAGCTTGGCGGCCTGGGCCTTGACTGCTTTGAGCACGAGGAAGGTATTTACCACCAAAACCGCCGTGACGACATTATCAGTAACAGATCCATTGCATATCTGCGCCAGTTCCCCAATGTGGTCATGACCCAGCACATGGCATTCTTTACAGATGCCGCCGTTTATGATATGGTGAAATGCGGGGTAGAGGGAATCTGCTCCGTCCTGAAGACGGGAAAATATGAAACACTCTTATGACGTGTGAGGATTTCTCCTAACTTTCAGGCATTATTTTTCACTACAGGAGAATAGTATGAAAGAGCGAACAGCAAAACTGATGGCGGCGATGCTTGAGTATGACAGAGGAGACGTGCAGCGCATTCAGCACTTTGTGAAGGTACACAATTTTGCCGCCACGATCGGCGTCCTGGAGGGACTGGATGAGGATACGCAGGACATTCTGGAGGCGGCGGCAATCCTGCATGATCTCGGTATTCATTTAAGTGAGCGGAAATATGGCTCCAGCGCCGGACACTATCAGGAGATCGAGGGACCGGCGGAGGCCAAAAAGGTCTTGCAGGAAGTTGGGGGATTCTCGGAGAAAGAGACAGAGCGCATCCAATATCTGGTGGGGCACCACCATACCTATCACGATATTCAGGGAATGGACTATCAGATTCTCGTGGAGGCGGATTTTCTTGTGAATCTGTATGAGGATTCTCTGAGCGGCGAGGCTGTTTGTGCCGCCAGGGAGAGAATCTTCAGGACGAATACGGGACTGCGTTTCCTTGATGAGATGTTTGCAGAGAAATAAAAAACGGAAACAGAATCACAGAAGTCAGGAGAACCTTCTGTGATTTTTTGTTGTCTCTTCGAAATTAAGCGCTGCCTGATTTCGGCTCCGGCAGCAGCTGAAATGCAAACATCATAATGGTAAAGCCACAGAGAAAACCAGCAGCCACATCTGTCAGATAATGGGCTCCCATAATGATTCTGGTAAACCCGGTTACGCAGGCAATGATAAAGCCAAACCAAAACAGCCCCTTGCGATATGGCTCAAGCTCTGGCCTGATGCGGGGCAGGGCCGCCAAAAGCATGGCCATGGCTGCGTCGGCCGTGTGGCCGGAGGGGAAGGATTTGAACTCATCCGCGGCAACACCGGCCGCTGTCAGGGTGTTTCTCAGGGAAGTATCCGGCTGCAACCAGGGCATAAAGTAAGCCCGCGCATCACTGACCACCAGCCGCATCCGCGGGCGTCCCCACAGTACCTTTAAGACATTGACCAGCAATAACTGCCCAAGGATGGTCAAGGAAAATACAAGCGCCACCCTGCGCACGATGGCCGGGTCCGCCCCGTGGCAGAGGCAAAGAGTGGCGGTCACAGTCATGGCTGTCAGCAGGAGACCGACTCCGATGAACACCACAGACGGCCAATCGAGATAATTGCCTGGGGTATTGCAGGTCAGAGCACCGCCGACTGCTACCAGGGCTGCACCACCTAAACACTGCAGAATATCCATAAGGGAATGCGCTACACTTTTCGAGGAGCATCCATTACTGTCTGAAAAGCGTCCATTACCGCCCGAGGAACATCCGTGGTTCCCGCGACGCTGCAGAATCCCTGTGAGGGTATGCTGACGATGACAGGCCGCCAGAATCATGGTGCCCGCCGCCGCCAGCCCCAGATATGCGGGGCATTCTCCGAAGGCGGCAAAGAAAACAGCGATGGGGTTGCTTTCATCGTACAGCGCACATGAGATCTGGTAGTCGCCGAATGTACCCAGCGCTAACAGGACAAACAGAAAAATGTAGATACCAATGACGGTGCGGTGCGGGATATATGTATTACCTTTCTTCATAAGTGTACTTTCTGATTTTCAAAGAAAGCCTTTCATTAAAGGCTGTATCCCCAGCTTTTCCAGGTCCTGATAAGCCTGCTCCATGGCCTCGTCCCATACCTGGGAGGGCTCGTGGCAGTCGCTTCCAACCATCACCCGGACATTAGCCTGTGCGGCCTGTTCCCAGAAGCGGCGATGGGGATACTGATAGCGTGGACCGTCCGGATAGTCTTTGACGCCTCTGCGGTAACCGTTGGCGTTGTACTCCAGGACGGTGTCCGTGGCAACGGCGGCGTCAATGATCACATCCGTTGCCCGGTCGCAGTTGGAATCCCAGGCGTGCTGGTTGATCATGAAAATATCCGGATGTACGACAGCCCGGAAGAAACCCGTTTTCATCCCATCGGCCAGATTGCGGGCGTAGACCACATATTCCTCCGTGCTCTCCGCCTGCGTGATGTTTTGCATATGTCCGTCCTCATGGCGGTAAAAATGTTCGCCCAGCAGAAGATAATCCAGGCCTCTCCCAGAAAGAAGGCTTTCATAGTATCCGACCTTCTCCGGGAGGTATTCTATCTCCAGGCCTTTCCACAATACTATTTGGGAAAGGTATTCCTTTTTCAGTGCATCGACCTCATCCAGATATTCCTGTAATTCGCTGTAGGGCATCCGAAGGCCATAATCCACATCCTCAAAAGGGCCATGATCGGAAAAACCCAGCTGCCCCAGGCCAGCCCTGATGGCGGCGCGTACATAATCCTCCTCCGTTCCCTGAGCGTGTTTGCAGCGGCTGCAGTGCGTATGAAAATTTGTCTTCAAAATGATTCTCCTGTCTGTATCTGCGGGTTTATTATTGAAGGGAAGCCTGCTTTTGCTTCCCGAAACAGGGCATCCCATTCCTGTCCACCCAAAAAACTGGAAATTTCTTTAATTTTATACGAATATTCCGGGCAAGTCAACGCGGAATTTATTATGCCAGGCTCTCCTTTCAAACCACAAAAACATTTTGAAATCAACACATTTTGAAATTTGTGTTGTTCAGCCGCTCCGCAGCATCTTCTATAATAAACATATCAAAACGAAGGAGGTGCTGAATGAAAGCGGCAATTTATCTTGGAAAAGAAAACGTGGAGGTGCGTAAGATCCCATATCCGGCCTGCGGGGACAATGATGTGGTGATAAAAAATATCTGTTCCAGTATCTGCGGAACCGATGTGGCAGTATACTGCCACGGGCCGAATACGGGCCACAAGGTATCGGTGGGCGGCGAGTTTGGCCATGAAACCGTTTCAAGGGTAGTGGAGGTTGGCAAAAATGTCACGGACTTTTATGCAGGCGAGCGGGTCTATCCTTATCCGCTTTATGCCAAAAATGACACAGGCAGGGCCGGAAACCTGGGAGGCTTTTCGGAATATATTCTTGTGCCGGAGGCAAAAAAGAACCATTCTCTGTATGACGTTCCGGAAAATATTTCCGACAGGCTCGCCTGCCTGATTGAGCCATTCACCGTCGGTTGCCGTGCGGCAAGGCGGGGACAGCCAAAAGAAGGAGAGCACGGCCTGGTTTTTGGCTGCGGGACAATCGGCCTTGCGGCGGCCATAGCATTGAAATATTTCGGCATGGACAAGGTCATGATCTGCGACCTGTCGGATTTCCGCCTGGATATAGCAAAGCGGCTTGGCTTTGAAACCTGCAACTCATCCAGAGAAAATCTGAATGAAAAGGCGGAGGAATATTTCGGTACGGCCCCGGCGCTGGGGAAAATGACAATGGATGTGGATGTTTTTCTGGACGCGGCCGGACATGAGAGCATTCTGGACACATTCATGGATGCCGGGAAAATCGGGAGCCGCTTTTCGGCTGTCGCGGTCAATAACGCCATGCGCAGCGTAGACATGCTTCACCTGACTTACGCGTCGAAAAGCATCATCGGGTCCGGCGGTTATTTTCCGGAGGATGTGAGAGATGTGATGGAAATTATGGCGAGCGGACGCTGGGATATTGAATCTGTCATCACGAACGAGTATACTATTGATGAAATAGAGACGGCAATCCGGATGGCGGCGGACGCGGAACACGCGTTGAATGTGGTCATCAAATTCTGAAAAGGACATTTTTGGAAGTCCATGTTGTTTTTTGGCAGAAAATATGTTATGGAAGAATGAAGGAGGTTCGTCAAAATGAACACAGATAAGACTTATGCGGAGGCCATCGCGAGCGAGTACGCCCCGAAGGAAACATCCAAGGTTGTCGCTCTGAAAAAGCTGGACAGGAGGGCAAAGCGGCCCGCGGAGATTTTCAGCTTTACTTTTGGCATTGTCATGACGCTGGTTGCGGGATTTGGAATGTGTCTTTCCATGCAGGTGATCGGTCCGGCGACATCCGCGTCCGCGGCGGCTGGAATTGTGATTGGCGTTGTCGGTTTTATTGGGATGGGAATGAATTATCCTGTTTTCAAAAAAATACGGGAGTACGGGAAAAAGAAATACGCCTTTGAAATTGTGGAGCTCGCGAAGGAAATCTGTGAGGACTGATAAAGGGAGAATGCGGGCAGGAGGTGAAAGCGGATGACGAAAGCCGAAAGTAAATATTTTAATACTGCCAGAAGGATGGATGAAGCGTTCCTGGAGCTTCTGGAAAAGAAAGACATCGAATATATTACGGTCAGGGAAATATGTGAAAAAGCTGAAGTCAACCGTTCTACCTTCTATCAGCATTACGAAACCATAGGCGACCTGCTGTCTGAATATGTGGAATATGTGAATGCGCAGTTTTTGTCTTACTACGAAGAGAAGCCCTCAGTGACCGGCGAATTTATAGACAGGTCGACACCGGATCAGCTGTTTCTGATTACCCCTGAGTATTTGAAGCCGTATTTTTCATTTATTCAGGAGCACAAATCTGTTTTCAGGACCGCGCTTGTAAAATACCAAAGCCTCCGGATGGAGAGCATTTACAACAGAATGTTTTCCAATGTGCTGAATCCGATACTGGAGAAATACGGGATTCCGGCGGAGGAGAGGGATTATATACTCGCTTTCTATATAGACGGAACTATGGGAATTATCAAACGATGGCTCCAATCTGACTGCGAAGAGTCTGTCGACAAGATTACGGAGATTATGATGAAGGTTATCAGACGGTGATGCAGCAGCTCACAAAATTCAATTGTGGGCTGCTGCATTATTTTTTCATGCATAAATCCGGACTTGCCTCATAGAATGAAGCAGGGTGGTGAGAGATGATGCGTGAATTATTGCCGGAATCATACATAGAGAAATGGAATTTGGCTGGCTATGAAAAAAATCGTCTGCAGGAAATCAGAATCAGGGCGGGAGAGCCGCTTTCCCTGAAATATGACGGGGAGGAGCGGCTGTTAAAAAAGGCTCAGGCCAGGACGGAGGATCTGAAAAATATTGCGCAGTGGCTCTGCGGC
>JAJQCU010000188.1 GCA_021202575.1 Lachnospiraceae bacterium | reverse complement strand
GCAAGCAGATTCATGAGCGCGATATTATCAAATATTAATACGGACTATGTGCTTCGGCTTGTCTCGAAGGAGTATGAGACCGTGCCCGCGGAGGGCTACGGGGATGTTTGGGGCAAAATGCTGGATGCCAGTTCCGCTTATTGTAAATGTGATCCGGATGTCACTTTCCTGATCATGGATATCGAGCAGCTGCTGAATGAGCAGCCGACGATAGATGGCTGGGCTGAAAATGGTCAGCAGGCGGATGGAACGCCGATAAGCGGGCGGGCGACAGAAGGTGAGCATGTGAACAGCCGACTGGCGGATGGAAAGCTGGTAAGTGAGCAACCGACAAGTGAGCAGTTGATAAAAGGACAGCCGATAAAGGAACAGCCGGAGGAGGCGGCCGCGTATTCGCTTATCGACAGCTGGTTTGATACGCTGCAAACCCTGATCAGTCCTCTGAAAACATACTTTGTGTCAGATGTGACGTTTCGTTCGCCTGTGCTGGCGGACAATGACTCTCTTTTTATGGAAAAGACAGAGCGCTACTGGATAGAAAGGCTGGACGGCGTCATGAGGGAGCACAGGAATGTGCATGTGCTGAAGCTGTCGCCGCTCATTCAGCAATATGGGAAGAGGTATTTTTTCTCGGAGAAGCTGTGGTATATGGGGAAAATCCCCTATTCCAATGAGGGAACGAAGCTGGTCGCCGGGGAAATCTGCCGCCTGCTTTCCCTTACAAACAGAACGCCGAAGAAGGTGCTGGTCCTGGATCTGGACAATACGCTCTGGGGAGGCGTCCTCGGAGAGTGCGGGGCGGAAGGCATAGAACTGTCGGACGACCATCTTGGAGCCGTCTATAAACAGGTTCAGCGGAAGCTTCTGCGGATGAAGCGCTCAGGGGTGCTGCTGGCGGTCTGCTCCAAAAATAATCTGTCGGATGTGGAGGAGGTTTGGGGGAAGAATCCTCATATGCTGTTAGTCAGATCAGATTTCGCGGCGGTCAGGATCAACTGGATGGACAAGGCGGACAATCTGGTCAGTATGGCGCATGAGCTGAACCTGGGGCTTGATTCCTTCGTTTTTATAGACGATATGCCCGCGGAAAGGGAGAATATTCTGACTCGCCTGCAATCCGTGACTGTCCCCGGTTTCCCTGAGAAAATCGAGGATTATCCCGGGTTTATGGATCAGATTTACGCGCAGTATTTTCAGACCCTTCGCGTGACCGGGGAGGACAGGGAGAAAACCCGCCAGTATATGGAGAACGCCAGGCGCGAGGAGGCCTCCCGGGGCCTGACCTACGAGGAGTTTCTGCGTTCCTTACATCTGGAAGCGGAGAGAGTGGAGTTGGACGAGGCCAGGCTGGACCGGGTGGCGCAGCTGTTTGCCAAGACCAATCAGTTTAATCTGACCACGCACAGATATTCCGGAACAGATCTTGAAAAAATGCTTCGTTCGCATTATGATATATATGCTTATCAGGTCAGGGACAAATTCGGCAATTACGGACTGGTGGCCGTGGCTGTAGTGAATACGGAGATTCCTGAGATCGACAGCTTCCTGATGAGCTGCAGGGTGATGGGGAAGCAGGTCGAGAGCTTTGTGGTCAACGAGATCGAGGAGGATTTGCTGCGGCGGGGCTTTACTTCTCTAAAGGCCAGATATATTAAGACGAAGAAAAACGCGCCGGTGGCCGAACTGTACGAAAGCCTTGGCTATCAGACTGTTTCGGCGACTGAGAATGAGAAAAATTATTGCATTGATCTGACAAAAAGGCCGGAGAGAAGGCATTATGTCAATCAGCCAAAGGAGCTGTAAACAGGAATGTTTTTTGAATTCCGGAAACGTGAGACGCGTTGAAATCCGGGCCTTTTTCACCTAATTCAACATTAACTTGAAAGGAAAACAGCATGAGAGAGACAATCATAAAGGTTTTGGCGGCGTCCATGGACATGGTTCCGGAGGATCTGGGCGAATCCACCGTACTGGCTGAGCTTCCTGATTTTGACTCGCTTCAGTTCATTATGGTGATTTCAGAGCTTGAGGAGAATTATCATATTGAGATTCCTCTTGACAGGGCGCTGGAAGTGAAAATGGTGGGCGATCTGATCGCCTGCGCGGAGAAAAAGTAAATGAATGTGACCATGACTCTTTTACGAAAAGAGGACCTTGCCCTGGTGATGGACTGGCGGATGCGCCCCTACATTACGGAATATATGTATACCGACCCGGTGCTGACCATGGAGGGACAGCTGAAATGGTTTGAGCGCGTTTCCGCTGATCCCGCTCAGAGAAACTGGATCATCCGCTATGAGGACAAGCCGGTGGGACTGATCAATCTAGTGGATATTGACCGGATTAATTCCCGCTGTGTCTGGGGATATTATGTGGCGGAGAAGGACTGCCGTTCATTGAAGCTGGCCACGTACCTGGAGTGGAATCTGTACGACTATGTTTTTGAGACGCTGGGTCTTCACAAGCTGTGCAATGAGACCTTCACGGCCAATAAGCAGGTGGTCAGGATGCACCAGCTGTGCGGCAGTAAAGAGGACGGGGATCTGAGAGACCATATCTTTAAAAATGGCGGTTGCTATGATGTTTCCAAGGGCTCCATTCTCGCTGAGGAATGGGCGGAGAAAAAGAAGACCGTAAAATATGAGCCGTTCACATTTGAGTGACCGTTTATATTCATAATGTCTGATCTTTTTGCCGGGAAGCCTGTGAATAATACCGGATTTTTGCCGGGAAGCCTGTGAATAATGCCGGATTTTTGCCGGGAAGTCTGTAAATAATGCCGGATTTTTCGCCGGGAAGCCGAGGGAAACGGCTGGTGTTTCGTATAAATTAAGGGGAGTATTTCCATGAAATTACTGGATTACATGCAAAATAAAAAAACCTACCTGATCGCCGAGATGAGCGGCAACCACGGAGGCGATCTGGACAAGGCGTTGGAAATCGTCCGCGCGGCCGCGGCCGCCGGGGCGGACTGCCTGAAAATTCAGACCTACACGGCGTACACCATCACCATCAACTGCCACACGGAGCCCTTCTGGATTCAGACTGGCCTGTGGCAGAAGGAATATCTGTATGACCTGTACCTGAAGGCCTATACTCCCTGGGAGTGGACGCCCATTCTGAAAGCGGAGGCGGAGAAATGTGGGATGGATTTTCTCTCCACGCCCTTTGACTTTACCGCGGTGGACTTTCTGGAGAGCGTCAACGTGGAGTTTTACAAGATTGCCAGCTTCGAGATTGTGGATATTCCGCTGATCAAAAAGGTGGCAAAGCTGGGGAAGCCCATGATCATCTCCTGTGGGATGGCTTCTGTGGAGGAGATTCAGGAGGCGGTGGACACGGTGCGCGCCACAGGGAATCCCAATCTGGTGCTGTTGAAGTGCTGCAGCGCCTACCCCACGGATTACAATGTCATGCACCTGAATACCATCACGGATATGCAGAAACGTTTTGGCGTGCCGGTAGGGCTTTCCGACCATTCCATCGGTACGCTGGCGGACATTGCGGCAGTGGCTCTCGGTGTGCCTGTTATTGAGAAGCACATCTGTCTTTCCAGAGAGGATAAGACTGTGGACGGCGCCTTTTCCCTGGACCGCGAGGAGTTTCAACAGCTTGTCACGGACGTCAGAGCCGCGGAGGCGGCGCTTGGCGGCATCCATTACGGCCCGGATCCCGAGGAGGCTCAGAGCTATGCCCACAGACGCAGCCTGTTCGCGGTTCAGGACATTAAGGCCGGGGAAGCGTTCACCGCGGAGAATATCCGCTCCATCCGTCCGGCCTGCGGGCTGCACACCCGATATTATGAAGAGCTTCTGGACGGCAAAAGGGCCGCCAGGGATATTCCCTTCGGGACGCCTCTTTCCTGGGAGGATGTGGCCGGGCAGTGAATAGAAAGGCGGGCAGTAACAGGTGAAACAGTATGCGGGCTGCATCCTATGGGGTAGCTTGCCTGCAGGATTAAAAAGTCAATATTGTGCTAGAAAAAGCGCATTTTTTCGGTTTTCCGAAAGCTTGATTAAGCATAAAATTAACAGGAATATGGAGGTCTTATTTTATGAAAAAAGCATTGATCACAGGCATTACCGGACAGGATGGTTCTTATCTTGCGGAATTTTTGCTGGAAAAGGGATATGAGGTTCACGGCATTACCCGCAGGGCGTCTATCTCCAATACAGCCCGCATTGACCATCTGATCGCTCAAAACGCGGTTACACTTCACGATGGGGATTTGTCCGATTCTTCCTCTTTAGTCAGGATTATCAGCCTGGTACAGCCGGACGAGATATATAATCTGGCGGCTCAGAGCCATGTGCAGGTTTCCTTTGATGTCCCTGAATATTCCGGGGATGTGGACGCTATCGGTGTGTTGCGCATTCTGGAAGCGGTCCGCATTCTGGGGCTGACCCGTAAAACCCGGGTATATCAGGCGTCCACCTCGGAGCTCTACGGGAAGGTAGAGGAGATTCCGCAGAAGGAAACCACGCCCTTCCATCCTTACAGTCCCTATGCGGTGGCCAAGCAGTATGGCTTCTGGATCACGAAGGAATATCGGGAAGCCTATGGGATGTTTGCAGTTAACGGGATTTTGTTTAATCATGAATCCGAGCGGAGGGGCGAAAGCTTTGTGACTAGAAAGATCACCCTCGCGGCCGGCCGCATCGCCGAGGGCCTTCAGGATCATCTGGAGCTGGGAAATATGGATTCTCTCAGAGACTGGGGTTATGCAAAGGATTATGTGGAGTGTATGTGGCTGATCATGCAGCAGGATGAGCCGGAGGACTATGTGATTGCCACCGGTGTTCAGCATACAGTCAGAGATTTCACGGAAAAGGCATTTGCTGCCAACGGTATCACTGTTCGCTGGGAGGGAAGCGGCCTGGAGGAGAAGGGCTATGACGCGGCCACAGGAAAAATGCTTGTGAGCGTGAATCCGCAGTGGTTCAGACCAACGGATGTGGATAACCTCTGGGGAGATCCCACAAAGGCCAGAACAAAGCTGGGCTGGAATCCGCAGAAGACCAGCTATGAAGAGCTGGTACGCCTCATGGCGGAGCATGACCGCGCTTTGGCAAAGCAGGAAAAGGCAATGAAAGAGGCACAGGAACAGATGAATCAGTAGAGCTCTGCGAAGTCGGCATTGGAGCAGACGGGGAAAACAGATATTAATATGATGGAAAAGAATGCGAAAATCTATGTGGCCGGCCACCGCGGTATGGTGGGCTCCGCCATTGTCCGGGAGCTGGAGCGCCAGGGCTATACCAATCTGGTTACCAGGACTCACAGGGAGCTGGATCTGACAAGACAGGATCAGGTGGAGGCCTTCTTTGCCGGGGAACAGCCGGAATATGTGTTCCTGGCGGCCGCGAAGGTGGGCGGCATTGCGGCAAATGAGAGCGCCCTTGCGGATTTTATGTATGACAATATGATTCTGGAGATGAATGTGATTCACGCCGCCTGGCAGAATGGCTGCAAAAAGCTGGAGTTTCTGGGCTCCTCCTGTATTTATCCCAGGTTGGCGCCCCAGCCCATGAAGGAGAGCTGTCTTCTGACAGGGGAGCTGGAGAAGACCAACGAGGCCTACGCGCTGGCCAAGATTTCCGGCCTGAAATACTGCGAGTTTTTAAACAGGCAGTATGGAACGGATTATATTTCTGTTATGCCCACCAACCTGTACGGCCCCAATGATAACTATCATCTCACGCATTCCCATGTATTGCCGGCTTTTATTCGCCGTTTCCATGAGGCGAAGGCGGAAGGAAAGACTTCTGTCACCTGCTGGGGAGACGGAAGCCCTCTGAGGGAATTTTTGTATGTGGATGACCTTGCCAATCTGTGCGTATTTCTGATGAACCATTACAGTGGCAGCGAGACCGTCAACGCCGGTACCGGCAAGGAGCTTACCATAAGGGAGCTGGCGGAGCTGGTGGCCGGTGTGATCGGCTACGAGGGTGAGATTCTCTGGGATACCGGCAAGCCAAACGGCACGCCGAGAAAGCTTCTGGATGTGTCCAAAGCTACTGCGCTGGGATGGACATATAAAACGGAGCTGGAGGATGGTATCCGTCTGGCTTACAGGGACTTCCTGAATAATCCCATGCGGGCCGAGAGGTAAGACTGTAAAGATAGTACTGAATGCCCATGCGGGCGAGGAGATAAGAGTATGAACATTATCCTGTTGTCCGGAGGATCCGGCAAGCGGCTCTGGCCCTTGTCCAACGAGATCCGGTCCAAGCAGTTTATTAAGATATTCAAAAAAGAAAACGGTGAGTATGAATCCATGGTTCAGCGGGTTTACCGCCAGATCAGGACAGTGGATACAGAGGCGGTGGTGACCATCGCCACATCCAGGACTCAGGTATCCGCCATTCATAATCAGCTGGGAGAGGACGTGGGCATCAGTGTGGAACCCTGCCGGAGAGACACCTTCCCGGCCATTGCGCTGGCTACCGCCTGGCTGAAGGATATTAAGGGCGTGGATGAGGACGAGCCCGTGGTAGTCTGCCCGGTGGATCCTTATGTGGAAGACAGCTATTATGAAGCCTTAAAAGAACTGAGCGCTCAGGTGGAAAGAAATGAGGCCAGCCTTGTTCTGATGGGGATTGAACCCACCTACCCAAGCGAAAAATACGGCTATATTATCCCGGCGGACAAAGAAGCTGTCAGTTCTGTAGACACCTTTAAGGAGAAGCCGGATGCGGAAACGGCAAAAGAATATATTTCCAGAGGAGCTTTATGGAACGGCGGCGTTTTTGCCTATCGTCTCAGATATGTGCTGGAAAAAGCCCATGAGCTGATTGATTTTACAGATTACGCGGATTTATTCGCGAAATATGAGACCCTTCCCAAAATCAGCTTTGACTACGCTGTTGTGGAGAAGGAACCCCGGATCAGGATGCTGCGATACGGCGGGCAGTGGATGGACCTGGGCACCTGGAATACACTGACGGAAATTATGGCGGAGCCGGTTATCGGTGACGCGGTTCTTAACGATACCTGCGAAAATGTCAATGTGATCAATGAGCTGAATGTGCCTGTAGTCTGCATGGGCCTGAAGAATATGGTGGTTTCTGTCAGCGCGGAGGGCGTTCTGGTCTCCGACAAGGAGCAGTCCGGCTATATCAAGCCTTACGTGGACAAAATAGAGCAGCAGATCATGTTTGCCGAGAAATCCTGGGGAAGCTTCCACGTCCTTGATGTGGAGGAGGACAGTCTGACCATCAAAGTGACATTAAACCCCGGCCACAGGATGAATTACCACAGCCATCTGCACCGGGATGAAATCTGGAACGTGATTTCCGGCGAGGGAACCGTGGTGGTGGACGGTATGGAGCAGAATGTAAAGGCGGGGGATGTGGTCACCATGCAGGCGGGCTGCCGCCATACTGTAAGCGCGGTCACGGAGCTGAAGCTGATCGAGGTGCAGCTGGGGAAGGAGATCAGCGTACATGACAAGCAAAAATTCGAGTTGGACGCCTGATCCGGCAGCCGGGCGGACAACGGAAAGTGATCGGATATCTGATGGGACAACTGCTCGTACAGCCGGGCGGACAACGGAAGGTGGTCAGATATCTGATGGGACAGCTGGCCGCGCAGACGGGCACAAGGGAAACGCGCCTTTTCTTTTATTGCCGACGGGGAAGGATTATCTCTGGGGAGGAAACCGCTTAAAGGAGCAGTTTTCCAAAAATATGGACATGAATCCCCTGGCGGAGACCTGGGAATGCTCCACCCACCCGGACGGGCCAAGCACCGTGATTTCCGGAAAATATCAGGGGCAAAGGCTGGACGAGGTCCTGAGAGCCTGTCCCTGGCTGAAGGGCACCCGCCATCAGAATACGGACGGGCTGCCGGTTTTAATCAAGCTGATCGACGCGAGGCAGGATTTGTCCGTACAGATTCATCCGGATGATGAGTACGCCAGGGAGCATGAGAACGGTTCTCTGGGAAAGCTGGAGATGTGGTATGTGCTGGCGGCGTCCAGGGACGCGAAGCTGGTGTACGGCTTTTATCACGATATGGACCGGGAGACCGTCAGGGCCGGCATTGAGAACGGCACCATTGAGAAATATTTACAGAGGATTCCTGTCAAAAAGGACGATATGTTTTTTGTGCCGGCGGGGCGGGTTCACGCCATCGGCGCGGGGGTTTTGCTGGCGGAGGTGCAGGAGAGCTCCAATCTGACCTATCGGCTATATGATTACGGGCGGGTGGACAAAAACGGAAAGCCCCGGCCTCTTCATGTGGAGAAGGCGCTGGAGGTGGCGGAGCTGAAAGGAAGCTCCAGTCCCCGCCAGCCCATGCGTGTCCTGAAATTCCGAAGAGGACAGGCTTCGGAGTTTTTGTGCAGGTGCAAATATTTTCAGGCGGAGCGGCTGTTAGTCAACACGGAGCAGTGCCGGGAGATGGCCTGCTTTCAGACGGGCAGCGCCTCTTTTCAGGTGCTTTTGTGCACGGAGGGCTGCGGCGTGCTTTTCTGGCAGGGGGGAATGCTGAATTTTTACCAGGGAGACTGTGTCTTTGTCCCGGCGGCTTCGGTGGAGATCAGAATTCACGGGAAGGCGCAGTTTCTGAAGGTGGAGTGCTGAATTTAGGATAGACTTCTTTTGCCGCGTATGCTACAATAGTCCGGAAAGCGAGGAGGTCTGCTGTCCTGCAGCTGGCATTTACAGATATGAAGCTCAGTGAAACCGACAGGGAAAAGGAAGAAGCCCGGACTCTCGCCGTTGAGAGCCTGAGGGAAAATCCTGATACGCAGCATCTGTGGGCGGCTCTCGTGGAATTCGAGGGCCGTTCTTTTTTTACTGCCAAAAATCTGGAGTTTACCTACACCGTCAAAGGCGGCGAGCTCTTCGTCAGCCGCAAGGAAAAGTCCATTACACGGGCCACGGTGGAGCTGGCCTTCCGGCGGGCCCTTGAGCTGAAGGAGGCCGCTACGGGGCCCAAGAAGCTGGGCGTCTTTGGCGCCAGCTATCTGTATCCTGTTTTGATCGAGCTGGGGGTCATCCCCCGCAGAAGCCAGGGAGGTGAGTAGGAATGGATTCCGCGCTTTTTACCAACAGCCTGGTGCAGTCGTCAAGAATTATTTACACCCCTTCCATGTTTGCCAGAGCCAATCTTTTATATTTACAGGAAATCGGCTCCTTAAAGGCCATCAGTCCCCATACCTCCGGGCGCGCTGACCTCTCCTCCTACCTGTTCTTTATCGTGCTGGAGGGGTCGGGGGAGTTGACCTACGACGGAGTCCTCTATTTGCTCTCTGCGGGGGACTGTGTTTTCATCAACTGCAAAAATCCATATTCCCAGGGCTCCTCAGAGGATCTCTGGACATTAAAGGTGTGTA
>JAJQCU010000233.1 GCA_021202575.1 Lachnospiraceae bacterium | reverse complement strand
GGGATGGAAAGGAATACAGACAGGATGATAAATCATGATAAGGACATTGAGAAATATCGCAAATTCACTGTTAGTTCCCCTGATTTCGTCAATTTTCTTTATCTGGCTGACCATAAGCAGCCAGAATGTAATCAGCGGCATCCTGGCACTGATTTTTCTGTCGGCTTCTGTATATTACGCCTATGAGATTTTTGCGAAAAAAGACGAAGAAGAAGTGGTTGAGGTGGTCAGGCGTTTTCACTTTCCGCAGGAGAGTAAGAAAAAAAGCAGGCCGATGAAAATTCCCCGCTCCTACTGCGGATATGAATCCCGGGATCCGGTGCGGAAATTTTTTTATGAGGTTTCCGAACCGGAGGAAAACCGCGTGATCTATTTCAGGGAGACGAAAGACGGTTACCGCGTCTGCTGGGCACACGCACGCAGGACAGGCTGGGTATCCATCCTCCTCCCCGGCAGGTTTGGGGATCCGGATCAGATGGTCGAGGATATTTTTGACGGAAAATATGCCGGCAGGGATTATGAAGCCTGCGACCGGCTTCTCACCGATGAACAGGCCCGCTGCGTACAGCATTTGTTTGACTATGAGGCGAATGAGTACAATGCAGAGCTCAGGGAGAAAAAATCCAGAGCCTACCTGTACCGGAAAGGCTTAAGACGGCCCATGTCCGGCACTAAGTATGCCTTTTTCATGCAGTATATCCTGCAGGAGATTGCCCGCAGGGGAATGGTAGTGTCAGAGACGGAAAATGTGGGGAAGGATCTGACGGTGAAAGAGTAGTGGCACGGTTTTTGCTTGTATATAAGGGTAGCTACTATTTATCGCAAATAGTAAAAATAAAAAAAAGAAAGGAAGGAAACAAATGTTAGTAAATGCAAGTGAGGTATTAAACGCGGCAAAACGGGATGGGTACGCTGTCTGCGCCCCCAACATCATCAATGTGGAGACCGGACGGTGTATCGTGGAGGCCGCGGAGAAGATTGGCGCCCCCGTGATTCTTGACATTCATTTCCATGGCCCGTATGGAAGCTTTGCAAAGAAAAGATGGCTGAACGATTATGTGCATCAGCTGAGCATCCTGGCGGACCGTTCCCGCACGCCTGTTGTCATTCAGCAGGATCATGGCCCCTGTTTTGAATCCTGGGTCTGCTGCATCGCGGCCGGCTGCACATCCATCATGGCGGACTGCAGCGAGCTCCCATACGAGGAGAACGTGGAAAAGGTCGCTGACCTGGTGCGTATCGCCCATGCCTGCGGCGTCAGTGTGGAGGCTGAGCTCGGCCATGTGGGTCTGGGGAATAATTACGCGGTGGACGGCGTCACCAATCTGACAGATACGGATCTGACCGCGGAGTATGTGAAACGCACCGGGTGTGACTCTCTGGCAGTGGCGATCGGAACCGCGCATGGAATGTACAAGGGCACGCCGCACATCGACTTTGACCGCCTGGAAGAGGTGAAGAAAATGGTGGATGTCCCGCTGGTGCTTCATGGCGGCAGCAGCACGGGAGATGAGAATCTCTACAGGCTGGCGCACAGCGGTATTAATAAGATTAATATCGCTACAGATCTTCCTAACGCAGGCATTGCCAATCTGCAGGAAGCGGAGAAAAGCGGCAAGCTGGCCCCGTTCTTCAACGCGAAGGTGAACGCGTTTAACGAGGGCTTTACAGAGAAATGCCGCCATTACATGGAACTGTTCGGATCCGCGAACAGGTATTGATCTTACCGGAAATTCCGGCAGGATTTTGCAGTACGAGAAGGGAGAAAGTATTATGGATGCTGCGACATGGACCGCTACGCTGGTAGCGAATCCGACAATTCTTCAATATTTCCTGATAGCGCTTCTGTTTGGATGCGCAATTTCATTCGGACCAATTTATATGCTTTGTTATTCGCTGACTCCTCCATTGGTCCTCGGTTATGTGATCGGCCTGATCCTCGGACATCCGATGGATGACGCGATCCTTGGTGCTTATATCGGCCTGATTTACATGGGCGTTATTTCTGTGGGAGGTACCCAGCCTTCCAACCCGATGATCGGTACGGTAGTCGGCGTCGTGGTAGCCTTTAAGGGCGGACTTGGATACGAAGCGGCGCTGGCTATCGCGGTACCGATAGGGATCGCGTTTGCCTCCCTGAGAAACTGGGTCAATACGCTCGCCTGCTTCTTCAGCGCCAACCTGGATCGGGCGGTAGAAAAAAAGAACCCCGGGATGATGTGGTTCTGGGGCGCGGCGAACATGTTCTTTAAGGTGGCAATTTTCACGGTCATGATGTTCCTGGTCATGGTTCTGGGCATTGACCAGATCTCCAATGTGATGGGTAATCTTCCCGCATGGGCGACAACCGGTCTGAATGTGGCCGGCAACGCGCTTCCTGCCGTAGGTATTGCCCTTGGCCTGGTGTTCATCGGCAAAGAAGGTAAGATCTTCTACATGGTTATCGCATTCATTCTGTGCGAGTATCTTGGACTGAGCACTCTGGTGCTGGTGGTGCTGGCTGTCTGCGCGCTGGTTATCTACACCTACAGCAAGATTCAGAATGGTTCCCTGGATTTGTCCTTCTTCAAGGAGGCGGAGACAAGACAGGAGCATCTGCTCACCGCAAAGGACGCCATCAAGGCTACTTTCATTACAGAAAACTTTATCGAGTGGGGCAATAATACAGCGACTAAGAACGCGGAAGCGATCATGCTGGGCCTGTCCACCGTGATGAAGAAGCTGTATCCCGGCAATGTGGACCGTCAGATGGAAGAGCTGGAGAAGCATGAGCAGTTTATCAATACCAACTATCAGTTCCTCGGCATGCTGGTCGCTCCTTATGTGGCGATGGAAGAAGAGCGTGCGCTGGGCAATGAAAACATCACTCCGGATACCATCCGTGCGTTTGGTTCCTCCATGCAGGGGCCTGTGGCCGCGATCGGTGACCCGATGGTGCAGAGCGTTTACAATACCATCATCAAATCCGTCGGTATCAGCATGGTGCTGGCCGGAAGCATTGCCGGTGTTTATTTCACCTATTTTGGCTTTGTAATCTTCAAGGTAGTGGCGGCTATTCTGATCGGCTGGGCAGGCTACAAATACGGAGGCGCTCTCATCGAGAAGCTCTATTCCTCCGGTGCGGCGACTTATTTTACAGGTATTGCGGGCATTGTGGGCTGCGTAGCTTTCGGCGCGCTGGCTGCTTCCACGGTGAAGCTGAATCTGGGACTGGTCGTTGCGGATGTCAATCTGCAGACGACGATGCTGGATGCGATTATGGAGGGTATCCTGCCGTTAGCTCTGACACTGGGCTGCTACAGCATCCTGAAGAAGAAAAAGATGAGCACAGTGGTGCTTCTGTGCGTGGTATTCTTCGGCGCGTTCATCCTTGGCGCACTTGGGATCTGTGCGTAAAAGCCGGTAGGTTTCGGCATCATGGAACAGGAAAACATATAAAGTCGATTACCGTCATTGTGGGGGGATGCTCAGGCGTCCCTCCATTATAAAAAGAGCAAGGAGGAGTATATGATCGTTTTTGCGAGAATTGATGAGAGACTTCTTCACGGACAGGTTGTCATGAAATGGATCGGGGAAGTGAACGCGAAACAGGTTGTGATTGCGGATGACGAGGCTGCCGCGAACCCGGTGCTGGTCAATCTGTTCACACAGATTTCCCCCAGCGGCGTGAAGGTATATGTGCACACAGTGGAGGACGCTGCAAAGCTGCTCCAGACGGAAGAATTTAAGGGGTCAGGTACGCGTGTCATGATCCTGGCAAAAACGCCGCTTTCCTTTGTCCGGCTGCTTGACGGCGGTGTGGAGCTGAAGGAGCTGAATGTGGGAAATATGGGCGGCGGAGCCGGTAGGAAAAAGATTGTCAGAGGATTTTTCTACGCCACCGATGAGGAGATCGCGCAGCTGAAGAGCATAGACGCAAGGGGAGTCTATGTATACGCGCAGAACATCTGCGATATGGATTCGAAAAAGCCTCTGAAAAAGCTTGTAAAATAATCAGGCGAAAAGGCCGCCTGGTTAAAATCATAATATGACGAATAAGGAGGATAAAAGATTGATTCCCGAAAAAATGAAAGCAGTTGTGGTGACGGGCGTACATGAAGCCCAGATCCACGAATACAATGTACCGGAATACGGTGACGATCAGCTTTTAATCAAGGTCATGCGTTCCTCGATCTGCACGATTGACCAGCGCCCTTATGACGGAAAGGTAAAAAGCTATTTCCCGCGTGTCGGCGGACATGAGGGTGCCGGCACGGTAGTAGCAGTCGGCAAAAACGTAAAGGGATACGCGGTCGGCGACAATGTAACGGTCGGCAGAATTCACTGCATGACCTGCCAGAACTGTATTCTCGGCCTGGGCCACTGCGTCAACGGGCCGAACTTCGGTAAGCCGGCAGTGGAGCCTACCATTGACACACCGATGAATCTGCAGGGCTGCTTTTCCCAGTATATTGTGCGCAAGCCGACGGAAGTGTTCAAATTCCCGGCTGAGGTTAATTTTGAGTATGCCTGCATCACGGAGCCGTTATCCGACGTGGTTCACAGCATCCGCCGCTCTCGCCTTGCCATGGGCGAGACCTGCGTGATTATCGGCGCCGGTATCATGGGTATTATCCATATCCAGGTCGCAAAGCGTGTCGGCGCCAGAGTCATCATGGCGGAGATGGATCCGCAGAGGCGTGAGAAAGCGCTGAAGGCCGGAGCGGACTTCGTGGTGGATCCGGCGAACGAGGATATCGGGGAATTTGTCAGCAAGGTCACAGAGGGAAGAGGCGTGGATGTGGTCTTCTACAGCATCGCTTCCTCTAAATTCTTCGATCAGTATTATAAACTGCTGGCTGTTCCGGGCCGTATCGTGATTTACAGCAACCAGATCCCGGATGAGCCGGTGCCGATCAAGCTTGGAAATCTTCATACGTATGAATATGAAATCATCGGCACAGTGGGTTCCGTGGACCGTGACTTCCTGCTTGCCATCAAGCTGATGCAGAGCGGCGCGGTGGATATGAGCCAGGTAATTGAGGGAACCTATGCGCTCAGCGACTGTAAGAAGGCTTATGATGACGCCTGCCTGCCGAATACTTACCGCTGCGTCATCCGTATGGACGAGGAAGGAGAGACTGAATAATGAATAATTTTACCTATTACGCTCCCACAAAGGTGATTTTCGGCCGTGACGCCGAGCTTGAGGTGGGAAAGGAAATTGCTTCCCGGGGCGGACACAAGGTCCTGGTACATTATGGAGACACTTTCCTGCAGGAAAACGGGATTCTGGACAAGGTACATAAAAGCCTGACGGACGCCGGCCTGGAATATGTGGACCTGGATGGCGTGGTTCCGAACCCAAGGCTGAGCCTGGTCCGCAAGGGCATTGAGCTGTGTAAGAAAGAAGGCGTGGACTTTATTCTTCCCATCGGCGGAGGAAGCGCGACCGACTCCGCGAAAGCCATCGCTTACGGCATTGCCAATGATGATTTTGACATCCTTGACCTGGTGCTGGATCTGAGCACGCATAAAATTCCGAAGGAAAAGGTGAAGATTGCTCCTCTTGGCTGCATTATTACCATCGCGGCGACAGGCTCGGAGATGAGCAACGCCATGGTGATTACCATTGATGAGGATCATGTGAAGCGCACTTATCTTAATGATATCGGACGTCCGCTTTTCGCAATTCTGGATCCGGTCATCACCTTTACACTGCCGAAGTATCAGATCGCCTGCGGCGCAGCGGATATCATGATGCACACGATGGAGCGTTACTTCCACAACGTGGAGGGAACAGATCTGGTGGACCATATCGCTGAGGGCCTGCTGGTTTCGGTAAAGGAAGCGGCATTGGTGGCCATGAAGGAACCCACCAATTACGACGCCCGTGCCACACTGATGTGGGCCGGAAGTATGTCACACAATGGTCTGACCGGCTGCGGCCGTATGGCGGACTGGGGTCCCCACAAGCTTCAGGCTGAGATGGGAGGCATGTTTGACATGACTCACGGCGCCGGCCTCTGCGCGGTCTGGGGCAGCTGGGCAAGATACTGCATGAGCACAAATCCGGCCCGCTTCGCGAAATTCGCTGTCCGCGTGATGGGAGTTTCGGAGGACTTTTCTGATATCGAGGGGACGGCGCTGAAAGGCATCGAGGCCTTTGAGGAGTGGTGCCACAAGATCGGCATGCCCACCAGCATGTCTGAGATGAATATCCATCCGACGCCCGAGCAGATTGACGAGATGGCCCAGAAGTGCGCGGATTCCAACGGAGTCGGCTATGTGGCGTTCTTTAAACGGCTCTATAAAGAGGATATCAAGGCGATCTATGAAATGGCGCTTTAAGAACTGCCGGAAAACGGATGCTCACTGAAAAAAGAATCAAAAAAAGGGAGAACGGGAGAACCTGTTTTCCCTTTTTTGATTCTGTCTTATCCGATCCGCCATGTAAAATTCATTTCATGTGTTTTGGATAATCCGGGTGATCAGATGCTCCGCGTATTTCTGAAACAGCTCCTTATTTTTCTTGGTATCCGCCGTGATCTCAAACCAGGATACGCTGTCCTTTAAATCCGACCTGTAGCAGGGCTCCACCACCGGGGAAAACTGCTTCAGAAAGTATCCCCTGCGGCGGGTGTAGCAGGTGGCGGCGGTGGCCTGCTCGCGGTATTCCTTCTCCGCGAAGGAGGCCACGGCCTTGTGGTAGGCGGCGTCCAGCGCGGGAATGTAGTAGTAATTTTTGTAATTGCTGTAATAATATTTCAGCTCGCCGTCCAGCACCGGCACCCTAAGCAGAAGCTTCGCGCCCTCAGCCAGCAGGAAAATGCCGTCGTATTGCAGGGAGAGGGTCTGGGGCAGGGCGCTTTTCAGCGTCATCTCCATGGTCAGCTCGTAGACGGCTTCTCCCCGGTGGTTTTTGGTTCTGACCATGGCGGCCTTCCTGATTTTGGGAAGCTTCCGGAGGATGTCCCCGTAGGAGAGCATGGGCAGAATGGCCAGAAGCCCCTTCATATCGTCCCGGTTGTGCTGCATCAGCGTGTCCCGGAGCTGGTCGTCAGGCTGGTCGACGTAAGCTTTGTAAAGCTGAATCAATTCCCCGCCGTTATAGGGATCCTCCCTGTGCAGTCCCATGAATTCCTCCACAGTGCGCTGTCTGCAGTCGGGCAGGCCCAGCCTGTCGCGCCAGGGGCTGATCTGTCTGTAGAGGTCGATGCCCTGCAGGCTGTCCAGAGGAAGATCCACCTCGTATTTCTCCGCTTTCCGCATCAGATAGGATATATCAAAACGGGAGCCGTTGTAATGAATTACCGCGGAATATTTGTCCAGCATCTGACTGAAACGTACTAAAAGGGCCTTTTCCTCCTGGGGCGACTCCGCCATCAGCTGCTGCAGATACCATTTCCCATCATGGAAATCAGCCAGTCCGATCAGATAAAGCTGTGTCGCGGCCGGAGAAAATCCGGTGGTCTCGATATCCAGAAATAAAATTTCCTCCCAGGGAGCGAACTGCTCTATAGGGTAAGCTGGGGTAAACTGCTCCAGACATTCTCTGGAAATATACATGGCGGCCTCCTGTGGTGTAATTTCACGGAAGATATTATCAGCCATTCACAGGCAAAATATGCCTGACAGGTCTGCTGATATCTTCTATGGCGTCAGCGAATCGTAACTTTAAAAAACAGTATACCATGAACTTTCCGCAAAAGGTAGAGGAAGTTTGGCAAAAACTTTATGAAATGTGGCATTGAAAGGGAATTTTGTTTATGGTAGAATGTTCACGATGATTTTTCAGATTAAATAAATGTGAACACAAAGGAGACGAGATATGCCTGTTTACTACCATTCCACAAGAGACAGCGGCTTCACGGCCACGGCCTCCCAGGCCATCCTGCAGGGACTGTCTAAGGACGGCGGCCTGTTTGTGCCGGATCACATTCCGGAGCTGGACAAAAGCCTGGAGGAATTATCCCGGATGGATTACCGCCAGGTGGCCTATGAGGTGATGAAGCTTCTGCTTTCCGATTTCACGAAGGAGGAGCTGGAATATTGCATCAGCAGCGCTTACGATCAGAAATTTGACACGGAAGCGATTGCGCCGATGAGATACGCGGACGGGGCATATTTCCTGGAATTATTTCACGGGCGTACCATCGCCTTCAAGGACATGGCGCTTTCCATCCTTCCCTATCTTATGACAGTCTCAGCAGGGAAAAATCAGGTCAAAAACGACATTGTCATCCTGACCGCTACTTCCGGAGACACCGGCAAGGCCGCGCTGGCCGGCTTCGCAGATGTGAAGGGGACGAGGATTATTGTATTTTATCCAAAGAACGGAGTGTCCGCCATCCAGGAAAAGCAGATGGTGACTCAGAAAGGGGATAACACCCTTGTGGTGGGGATCCACGGCAACTTCGACGACGCCCAGACCGGCGTGAAAAAGATTTTCGGAGATGAGGAACTGGCAAAAACCCTGGATCAGGCCGGTTTCCAGTTTTCCAGCGCCAATTCCATCAACATTGGCCGTCTGGTGCCTCAGATTGTTTATTATGTGTACGCGTATACCAGACTCCTGGGTGAGGGTAAGGTTAAGGCCGGGAAGGAGATCAATGTGGTGGTTCCCACGGGCAACTTCGGCAATATTCTGGCGGCCTATTACGCGAAGGAGATGGGGCTTCCGGTTCATAAGCTGATCTGCGCCTCCAACGACAATAAGGTGCTCTATGATTTCTTTTCCACCGGCACCTATGACAAAAACCGGGAATTTGTGCTGACCACCTCCCCGTCCATGGATATTCTGGTCAGCTCCAATCTGGAGCGCCTGATTTATAAGATTGCGGGGGAGGACGCGGCTCAGAATGCGGAACTGATGAGACAGCTTTCCGCCGGTGGTGTATATTCCATCACGGATACCATGCGGGAAGGGCTGAAGGATTTTGTGGGCGGCTGCGCCACTGTCAGCGAGACCACGGAGACCATCCGGCACATTTATGAGAAGGATCAGTATGTGATTGATCCCCACACGGCGGTGGCGGCCTGTGTCTATGAGAAACATGTACAGGAATCCAGTGACGGCCATGTGACAGTCATCGCGTCCACCGCAAGCCCGTATAAATTCACCAGAAGCGTCATGGAGGCCATTGATCCGGCCAGCGCCAACGAGGAGGATTTCGCCCTGGCGGACAGACTTTGCGAGCTGTCCGGTGTTAAAATCCCGGCTGCGGTGGAGGAGATCAGAAACGCGCCTGTTCTTCATAAGACGGTCTGTGAGAAGGAAGAGATGACAGATGTGATTCTAAAGTTCCTTCATATAGATTGAGGGCTGTGAGGCTAATTCTTCCGAACGCAGTTCATGAAGCAAATATAG
>JAJQCU010000074.1:7906-9428 GCA_021202575.1 Lachnospiraceae bacterium | reverse complement strand
TAAAGCAAATTTTTTGTCCCCTCTTGGCAAGAATCTGAGAATTTCAGTGTATGGAAGTTGTTTCAAAGAAATTATAAAATTCATAAATATGATTATATTCCCAGACAAGCTCTCTGCACTCCGGTTTTACGGACGCAACGATGTTACTGCCATATGATACAAGATTGCAGGTGACAGGTTCCTTATAATACTATCGAGCCTGTTCACTAATCACAGAATCAACCATCACATGGTCTGTTTTCAGAAAATCATCCACCGCACAATGATTATCTACAGCTGATTGCTTCATTGCAATTTCCAGAATTTGCTGTTTTGTATACATAATCTGATCTTCCCTGTTCTTATCTTGCTACATCAAAGAAATAGCAACAGCCCTTTTCGACAACGACCACAGAGATTATATTAGGATAATAAACATGAATAAAAGCTTTCCTGTATAAATCTTGTCAATAACCAAACACATCCCAGGTTCGCTCGCCTGTAAATAATAACGCTCGGCCAACAATACAGCTATTATACAACAAGAATTTTATGCGCCGTGATGTCTGCGTTAGCGGACATGTCCAATTACTATAATTCTAAATGTATCTCCTGTAACGATGCCCTTTCTCCGTTTTTCCAACAGGGAGAAAGCCACATTTTTCAAACATCCTGATGGAAGGCAAATTATAGTCGTATATATCGGCAACCTCTATATCATTAAAGCCAAGTTCTTTTCCTCTTTCAACCAAAGCCAGGACAACTTTTTCTCCAATTCCTCTTCCTCGAAATTCTGGCTTTCCAATCACAATCGGCATATCACTCTGCCAGAAGGAAACAGCTCCAATTGGAATCCATGACATTATATTATCATCCCGATATTCAATAAAATATACTTCTCCTCGCTTTTCAAGGAATTCATACATTCGATATAACCTGTCAAAGTCATAAGGATGATATTGTCCATCGACCATCATAAATGTTTCTTCATCCTGATACCAGTCAAGTGCAAAAGCACAGTTTCCGGCATATTTTCTAAGTCTCATGTTTTCATCAACACGGATAAACTCCGGCTGAATTATTTCAGGTATAGGCATTTATAAATTTTTTCCATTATACAGCAATAGTGATAAAACAACAGATGAAAGTCATGTTTCACGTGAAACATATGAAGATATTCTTTATCAACAATAAAAACGTATCTCTCCAAATTGAGAATACCACTGGGAAATGATCAATTGGCTGTTAGCTTCAATCATACGTATGATATTTCTCAAAACATTTTTTGAAATTCTCGATGCGTTGTTACAAAGAAGTGCCTTACCTGAACTTGTGATCCATATTTTAGTAGCATTTGCTGACGCCCTTCCTTCAGCAACATGAACATGAATTGGCTCTAAGGGATCACTTTCATTTGACCAAAAATACACAGAATATCTTCCAATTTTAAAAATTTGAGGCATACTCAAATCCTCCATCTCGCGCAAACTCAAGAATAAGATGAGCATTATCCCGAATTAACTGCTTAAAAAAGAACATTTGT
>JAJQCU010000074.1:3886-7896 GCA_021202575.1 Lachnospiraceae bacterium | reverse complement strand
GATATATCCTGCCAGGTATGGTCTGGAAGAAAACATGTAGCATGGGCAAAACCTCCACTGGAATCCGGTGTTTCTATATAAACCTTCACCCTGCCATCAGAGTTCATTTCAGAATGTGTGATTTCAGTATCATCATTTAATGTCAGATATGGATACATCATAGCGATTCCCCCTGATTACCAAAAATATTTGAATTAGTATCAGCACGAGTAAAACAAAAAATTTTCACTCATTACTGACTTTTGGCAAAATTGTAGATTGAAAACTGACTTTTCAATATAATACTCGAAAATTTCAAATTTTTAAAAATTACATTCATTATCTGATCGGCTCTTTCGCTGGCAATCCGGCCTTCCTCGGATATTTCTTCGGCGTGGCTTTTACCTTATCAACCAGAAATAACACCCGATATTCTTCCTCTCCTAAGTGAAATTCCACCTTCGTCTGATATCTGCCGCCGAAAAGCGTAATTGCCTTCGCTGCCTGTTCAATTTCTTCCAGCCCCTTCTGCGACTTGTATGGAACGAAATATCCACCCACCTTCACAAATGGCAGACAATACTCGCTTAAGGTACTCATGTTGGCGACAGCCCTGCTGACACAAATGTCATACTTTTCGCGATACTCCGGTTTCTTCGCGAAATCCTCCGCACGTCCGTGAAGCGCTGTGATATCTTTTAGTTGAAGCTTCTCAATCACCTCAGATAAAAAGCTGACTCGTTTACTTAAAGAATCCAGCAAGGTAACGTTCAGATGCGGAAACACAATTTTCAAGGGAATACCGGGAAAACCAGCTCCGGTTCCCACGTCAATCAGACTTCCGAAAGTTGACAAATCAACCGCTTTCACCAGAGAAATACTGTCCGCGAAATGCTTCCCGCAGACCTCGTCAAAGTCCGTGATAGCCGTCAGGTTCATCACAGAATTCCATTCAATCAGCAGGTTATAATATAGAAGAAACTGGTTTTTCTGAAGCTCCGTCAAAGTAATGTCGAACTGATTGAAATATTTCTGCATATTAAGCCTTCCTCACTGTCTCCATATACACCAGCAGCACGCTGATATCCGCAGGCGATACGCCGCTGATGCGGCTGGCCTGGCCGATATTGACCGGCAGGTATTTTTTCAGCTTCTGCCTGGCCTCAATTCTTAAGCTTGGCACCTGGTCATAATCAAAATCCGACGGTATTTTTTTCTTTTCCATCTTTTTAAACTGCGCGACCTGCCTGTTCTGGCGCTCCAGATATCCCTCATATTTTATCTCAATCACCACCTGGTCGATAACTTCCCGGGGCAGAGGTTTTCTCGAGGGATCAAGCTCTCCTAAAGCATCATAGGATAATTCCGGACGGCACAGCAACTCTGCCAGACTGGTGCCTGTCTTTAGCGGACTGCTGCCATAGCTCTCAAAAAAGCCCTGATGTTCCTTGCTTGCCCCAATCATCACATGCTTTAAACGGAGAATTTCCTCCTCGATCATCCGCTTTTTCTGCACCGTGTGCTGATAATCCTCCTCGCTGACAAGACCGATCTGATAGCCGATTTCTCTCAAACGCAGATCCGCGTTATCCTGCCTTAATAACAGACGATATTCCGCCCTGGAGGTCATCATCCGATAAGGCTCAAAATTTTCCTTGGTCACCAGGTCATCAATGAGAACCCCGATATACGCCTGTGAACGGTCCAGAATGACCTGTTCTTTTCCTTTACAGAACTGAGCGGCGTTGATACCGGCCATGATTCCCTGGGCAGCGGCTTCCTCATATCCGGAGCTTCCGTTGATCTGCCCGGCACAGAACAGGCCGGAAACCTTTTTCGTCTCCAGTGTAGCATATAATTCCATCGGATCCAGGCAGTCATACTCGATGGCATAGGCGTTTCTCACAATTTTACAGTGCTCCAGCCCCGGAACGGTGCGGTACATCGCAAGCTGCACATCCTCCGGAAGAGAGGAGGACATCCCTCCCACATACATTTCACTGGTATGAATCCCTTCCGGCTCCAGAAACACCTGATGCCTGTCCTTGTCCGCGAATTTCACCACCTTATCCTCAATGGAGGGGCAGTATCTGGGTCCGGTTCCCTCGATAATCCCCGCGTAAATCGGCGACCTGTCCAGATTTGCCCGGATAATTTTGTGAGTCTCCTCATTCGTGTAGGTCAGCCAGCAGGAAACCTGCTTTTTCTGTACGGAATCCGGGTCGGTGCTGAAAGAAAAGGGTACGATCGGCTCGTCCCCGAACTGTTCCTCCATTTTGGAATAATCGATGGAATCTCCCGCCATTCTGGCCGGAGTCCCGGTCTTAAATCTGCGAAGCTTCAGTCCAAGCGCCCTGAGGCTGTCAGATAAATGTGTTGCCGCCTGCAAACCATTGGGGCCGGTATAGGTGATGGCTTCTCCACACAGACACCGGGCATTCAGATAAGTGCCGGTACAGACCACAAGTGCCTGACATTCATAGACCGCCCCTGTGAAGGTTTTCACCCCAATCACTTTCCTTCCAGCCACGCTGTGAAAACCATCATCTGAGCTAAGTTTTTCACTTTCCTGATTTTCGGCTTCAACTGCCGTATCAATTACATTACCGGAATCCTTTAAAACAGAAACACCCACAGAATCAGAATGTTCTACGATATCTTCCGTCAAAATTTCACAGACGTCCGCCTGCTTGATGGTCAAATGTGCCTGGTGCTCCAGCACACGCCGCATCTCCCTCGTATAATCCGACTTATCCGCCTGTGCTCTCAGGGAATGTACCGCCGGGCCCTTCGACACATTCAGCATCTTGGATTGGATAAAGGTTTTATCAATATTCTTGCCCATCTCCCCGCCCAGGGCGTCCACTTCCCTCACCAGATGTCCCTTGGAGGAACCGCCAATATTCGGATTACAGGGCATAAGAGCGATACTGTCCACACTGACCGTGAAAATCACCGTCTCCAGTCCCAGCCTCGCGCAGGCTAACGCCGCCTCACAGCCGGCATGCCCGGCCCCGATCACGCATACATCCACTTTTTCCCTTATTTCAGGCATAATGATAACCTCTTTATTTTCCCATACAGAACTTTGAGAAAATTTCATTCATCAGGTCCTCGCCCACCTCTTCCCCGATAATATATCCCAGAGAGGTATAAGCGTTCATCAGATCAATACTCAGAAAATCCTCCGGCATCTCATCCTCCGCCGCTTTCAGCACCAGCTTCAGACTTTCGCAGGCGTCCATCAGAGCCTCCTTGTGCCGCAAATTGGTAATCACAATCTCATCATCCATCGAAAGCTTTCCCTGAAAGAACATGTTTCTGACAGAGCCCTCAAACTCATCCAGACCGTATTTAACCTTCGCGGAGGTTTTAATTATAACAGCATTGTTAGTTTTCTCATCTCCAAGGCGGTCCGCCAATACGGATTTCAGGACATCTTCATTTGTTTTTTCTTCCAGGTCCGATTTATTCAGTAAAATAATAAACTTCCTGTCCTTTATAAAATTGATTATTTCGAAATCACTGTCATCCGGACAGGTAGAGCTGTCCACCACATACACAATCAAATCCGCGTCCCTGGCACAGGACAGGGCGCGCTCCACTCCTATTTTTTCTACTACATCCTCCGTATTCCTGATACCCGCGGTATCAACAATATTCAGCCCCAGCCCCTGAATTCTGATATTTTCCTCCAGCACATCCCGGGTCGTCCCGGCCACATCTGTCACAATCGACTTTTCCGAACCTACAATCAGATTCATCAGAGAACTCTTCCCCGCATTCGGCTTGCCCAATATGACTGTCCGGATACCCTCCTTTATCAGTTTGCCGCTGTCCGCAGACTGAATCAGCTTCTCAATCTGCCCAATCAAATCCTGAACTATTTCAGTAATTCTATTATAAAATCCATCCAGACTGATATGCTCCGGATCATCAATGGCTGACTCAATAAAGGCAATCTCATAAATCAGCGTCTTCCTCATCTCTGAATCAGCCTCATAAATATTTCCCCTCAGCTGCTTCGTACC
>JAJQCU010000074.1:747-3876 GCA_021202575.1 Lachnospiraceae bacterium | reverse complement strand
CCCGCAGGGCATATTCATTCTGGGAATGAATCACATCGATGACCGCCTCCTCCCTGGACAAATCAATCCTCCCATTGAGAAAAGCCCTCTTCGTAAACTCTCCGGGCTCCGCCATCCGCGCCCCCGCCTTCAGCACCGTCTCCAGAATCCTCTGCACCATCAGCACCCCGCCGTGACAGTTAATCTCCACAGTATTCTCTGTCGTATAGCTTCTGGGCGACTTCAATACAACTGCCATCACCTCATCAACCAGTTCATCACCATCATAAATAAAACCATAATGAACCGTATTGCCTTTTACATCAGCCAGTCTCTTTCCAGTCTTCGGACTCCGGAATATCCTGTCCACAATTCTGATCGCGTCCTCTCCGCTGACCCTCACAATTCCAATTCCGGAATCGCTCAGACCCGTGGAAATCGCCGCGATAGTATCTGTCTTAAATACCATAAAAATCTTCCTTATTTACGCGACTCATTTTCATACTACAATATCACAAAATTCTCCCTATGAAAAGAAAAACCAGAGAATCATCCCTGGTTTTCCTCAAACATCATTCTTAATTCTGTTAGTCATTATAGTTCTGGCGGCGCGGGCGGCTGTTATATCTCCTCTCCCTGCCCTCCGGCCTGTAATTCCCCTTCGGCGTCACCACAACCCTTCTGTAAGGCTCATTCCCCTCGCTGTGCGTGGTCACATACTTGTCATTCTGCAAGGTTGCGTGAATGATCCTTCTCTCATAAGGATTCATCGGCTCCAGGGAAACGCTCTTTCCGGTTCTCTTCACCTTCGAAGCGATATTCTTTGCCAGATTTTCCAGGGTTTCCTTCCTTCTCTGCCTGTAATTCTCCGTATCAACCTTTACCCGGATGTACTCCTCAGAATTTTTGTTGACCACCAGAGATACCAGATACTGCAGAGAGTCCAGGGTCTGGCCGCGCTTGCCGATCAGCATCCCCATGTCATCACCCTTTAAATCCACATCCACAGTCTTTTCTTCCTCATTATAATCCACTGTGACTGCGACCTCGGAACCCATGGCGGCAAATACTTCATTCAGGAAAGACTTTACATGATCTGTCAGAGTTGCCTTTACCCTGGCCCTGATCACAGCGGGTCTGGAACCAATACCGAAAACCCCTGTTTTGCCCTCATCCAACACTTCATATTCCAGCATTTCACTGGTGGTAGACAACTGCATGCAGGCCTCTGTGACCGCATCAGTAACATTTTTAGCGGAAACTTCAATGAAATCCATTTTTTTACCCTCACTTATTTCTTGCCTGAATTTTTACTGTTACCGGAATTCTTACTGCTGTCGGAAGAATTTCCTCCACTGTTGGAATTATTATAATCCCTTACCATATTAGCCCTGGAAGCGATGCTGCCGGCGGAGGTGTTTTTCTGATATTTCTGAACCTCCTTCATCCTCTCTTCTCTCTCTTCCTCAGTCATCTGGGGCTGCCCGGCCATGTTGGCTCTGGTGCTGATCTTCTTGGTGTTCCTGTTGGCCTGTTCCTGCAGGGAAGAGTAGGCGTCCGCCCTCTTTTTCTGCTTCTCCTGATACTTTTCCTGCTTTTGTGCCGCCTTTTCTTTATTCTGCTCGATCAGCTTCTGATAATCCAGCGTCTTATCCAGATACTTGTTGATGACGACCTGCTGGATGCTTCTGAATACAGCGCCGCCAATCCAGTAGATACCGATACCAATCTGGAAAGAAAAGCAGAACCACGCGCTCATCAGAGGCATCATCATATTCATGGTCTTCATACTCTGCGCCATGGAATTTGCCGTAGAATCAGAACTGTTGCCGGTATTGGTCTGCGGCATCAGCTTGGTGTTGAGCCACTGAGTTCCCGCGGCCAACGCCGGAATCAGGATTGCGACAAGGCATAGCAGATAAGTGCCGTTGGAAAATCCCTGACTGAAAAGATTGGCGGGAGTATTGCCGATATTCACGCCCAGAAAATTATTGTAGCGCGAAATCACCTCATAGGTGCTGTTGATTTCCGCCGCAAGATCCGGAAACGCTTCCGCCAGGCTTTCCCACTCCGTAGGAGTGGCCATATTCAGGCAGTCGATAAAGGTGTTGGAAATATACTCAGCATCCCCTGCAAGATACGACTCATTGGTAAACTGGCTACTGTAACGGGAGGAATTGGAAAATCCCTGCAAAATCTCCGCCACCCCGTCCACACTCATCAGCTGCGTCACAAGACCAGTATAAGCATCCTTCAGCTTGTCCACATAAGCCGGCATTGCGTAAATAATACGGTACAGCGAAAATAAAATCGGCATCTGAATCAGAAGCTGTATACAGGAGCCGGTCTGAGAAACACCGTATTTATCATATACAGCCTTTGTCTCCGCCTGCTGCTTCTGCATGGATTCCGTATCTGTTCTTCCCTGATACTTTTTCCTGATTGCCTCAATCTCCGGATTCATAATGGCGGAGAGCTTTGAAAACTTCTGCTGCCTGACATTCAGGGGCAGCATCAGCAGATATACAATCAGTGTAAACAACAGAATAGACAAGCCCACATTGGGAATCCCGATCAGGTCGAGAACATTGAATATTCCGTTCATGATTTCGCCAAGAACCCAGCAGATCGGTTTTAAAACTCCGTTGGCTCTGGTCAATAAAATACCCTGCATGAAACCTCCTTAAACGCTCATGGAACCGGATCATATCCTCCGTGTGAAAAAGGATTGCACCTTAAAATTCTCCATAATGTGAGAATTCCTCCTTTAATGACGCCATATTTGGATATGGCCTCTATCCCGTACTGGGAACAGGTGGGAACATAAGGACACCTGGTCCTTTTCAGAGGAGACAGGTATTTTTGATATAATCTGATGAGCCTGATACATAATTTCTTCATCATTTCAAAATGCTCCAGCTTACGGTTGGCTCAATCCACAAAAAAGATTTTGCCCGTGATATCATTCCTTTTCTCTGTCTATGATACCGTGATGCCCCGCAAGATGTAGAAGTGCGCCCAAAACCTCACGATAACCTACGGCCGCCGCACTCCGGCGCGCTACGACTACCAGATCCAAACCACTATTGAATAAGCTTTCATGTAATCTGTAGCTTTCTTTGACGAGTCTTTTGACCCTGTGTCTGACGA
>JAJQCU010000074.1:0-737 GCA_021202575.1 Lachnospiraceae bacterium | reverse complement strand
TCTGACGACACTGTTTCCTACTTTTTTGCTGACGGATATTCCCAGTCTGTTCCGGCCTGTCCCGTTTTCCAATACATACATTACCAGATATCTGTTCCCATAAGACCTGCCGTTTTTGTAGACTTTCAGAAAGTCCCCGTTTTTTTTAAGCGATTCTGTAAATTGCATAAGTCACAGATAAAAAATAGGTCACAAATCGTGACCTATGCAGATAATATCTTTCTTCCCTTTGCGCGTCTTCTGGCTAAAACCTTTCTTCCGCCTTTTGTACTCATACGCGCTCTGAAGCCGTGAACCCTTGCTCTGTGCCTTTTATGTGGATTATATGTCGGTCCCATATCTGAAACACCTCCTTTTATCTTCTTCTTAAAAATTATCGTCCGGCAATGGGCATAATCCCGCCGCCTGTATTGGAAATTCGCACTATTCTAATAGAAAAACATTTGCGTGTCAAGCCCAAAAAAGCCACGAAAGAGGCACTTTTTTTCAATTTCTGAAATTATCCACCAGATATTGTGTCCGGAATAAAAAAATCACAAGATATCCACATGATGTGCAAAAAATGTGGATATCTTTCTTTTTTCTCTTTTTTGCTATTTGCCATTTTTTGTCGAAGCACCGAATTTAAAGGATTTTTTCATGTGTATTTTCGGGATGGACTTTTCCACATATTCCACACTTATTTCCTGACAAAATAAAAATTTGCCTGTTTCCGCTTCGTGGTAATGTGGATAACC
>JAJQCU010000044.1:3140-9455 GCA_021202575.1 Lachnospiraceae bacterium | reverse complement strand
TCTCTGGTGGATCAGTATATTGCTGCCACATATGCGGGAAAGGAAAAAGCGGCGACGTCTGCCATTGACGACTACCGGACAGATCTGCTTCTGACTCTTTTGAAGGTGCCGGATGAGAAGGTGCAGGAGCTGAACCGGGTGTTAAAACAGGTGGAAAATAAGAAGAGGTAAGTGAGAGAAATGCTTCCTTTTGAAGACAGAAGCGCGGCGATCCGGAAACTGAATATGCTGCACGGCATGGCTGACCCCATTATTCCTTATCAGTCATCCCTTGCGTATTATCAGGCGGTCAATGATTATTTCGGGGGCATTGAGAAAACCAAAGAATTTTTCCGCTATTTTCTGGTTCCGGGATTTGACCATACCCTTGGCGGACCTGGCGTGCAGGATATTTTCGGTTACGGTTTCAGGGCCACGCCGCAGGACCGGGAGCATGACTCCTTAACAGCTCTGAGCGACTGGGTGAAATTTGGTATCGCGCCGGAGCGGCTGCTGGCGGTTGCCTTTGAGGATGGAAATATTCTCAATGGGATTATAAAGGATCACTATGCCTATGAACGGCCTTGCTATGCTTATCCGGATCATCCGGAATTTCAGGGAGGCGACGTTAACGATCCCGGCTGCTATGAAACAGGAACGGTATAATAGAAGATCAATGACCGTGATGGAGAAAGGAGTGGCTGCAGACCGATGCTGAAAATAGTCGACTTAAAAACTGAATACAGAAAAAATCCTTATGGAATAGACAATTTGTCTCCCAGGTTCAGCTGGAAAATCGTAAGTGATTCCCGTGGTGTGGTTCAGATGTCCTACCGTATCACAGTCTGGGATATAAGAAGCGGTATACAGCTGTGGGACAGCCAAACGGTATATAGCAGGGAGAGCCAGAGAATCCGGTATGAAGGGGAATCTCTGAGAAGCAGCCAACAGGTTGACTGGCAGGTGGAGGCGGAGTGCATAGATGAAAACGGGCACCGGGAAAAGGCGCTTAGCGCCGTTGCGGAATTTACCATGGGACTATTAGAGAAGTCCGACTGGAAATGCTACTGGATAGAGCCGGAAAAGGAGATCAATCCGAAGGAGTATAAGCCGGCGCCTTACCTGAGGAAGGAATTTCACGTAAAGGAGGGGCTGCGCTCCGCTGTGATTTATTAGACTGCCCACGGGCTGTATGAGGCCTGGATAAATGGAAAAGTTGTGACGGAGGATAAATTCAAGCCCGGGCTGACCAGCTATTATTATCGCATCCAGTATCAGATGTATGATATCACGCATTTGCTTTCTGCTGGAAAAAATGTGTGGGCGGTTATCCTGGGTGACGGCTGGTGGCGAGGTAACAGCGGCGGAAATGTGCAGAATAATTTTGGCTTAAAGCTGCAGTTTTTCGGACAGATCGTCCTCACTTACGGGAACGGGGAACAGGAATGGATCGTCACTGACGAGGATTTCAAAACCTCCACAGGAGCACTGCGGGTTAGCGACATGTTCATGGGGGACGAGGTAGACGAAAGGCTTGAGGAGGACTGGAAGGAGGCTTCCTTTGACGACAGTCACTGGGAGAGAGTTACTAAAGTAAAGGATGCTTATGGGGCGGAGCTGATTGCCAGCCGGAGTGTGCCGGTGCGGGAGAAAGAGCGGTTTACGCCGGATCTTCTGAGGGACGCCTCCGGCAGACTGGTACTGGATTTCGGGCAGAATATCGCGGGTTATGTCCATATGAAGCTGAGAGATACCCGGGAGGGACAGAAAATCCATCTGGTTCACGGGGAGGATATAGATGGGAATGGAAATTTTTCTCAGGAAAATATCCGCCAGATCGGAGCCAGAGAGATGCCCCGTTTTCAGGAGGTGTACTATACCTGCAAGGGCTCCGGAATGGAAGAGTATACGCCCATGTTTTCCATTTTCGGCTTCCGCTATATGCTTCTGGAGGGGTATGAGGAGGAAAATATCCGGCCGGGAGATTTTGTGGCGGTTGCGGTTTATTCTGATCTGGAGGAAACCGGGGACTTTACCTGCTCCAATCCCCTGATCAATCAGCTGGTAAAAAACAGCCGCTGGAGCCAGAAGGGAAATTTCATGGATGTGGCGGTGGACTGCCCTACCAGAGAGCGCAACGCCTGGACGGGAGATAATCAGATTTATGTTAAGACTGCCACAGACTTTATAAATGTGTATCCTTTTTACGAAAAATGGCTGCAGGATCAGGCCATTGAGCAGTACGAAAGCGGCAAGGTTGGGATTACCTTCCCATCCACCAGCAGTGTGCATTTACAGGAATCTCTGGAGGAGCTGAAAAAGGCCAATCCCATGGCGGCGCTGGCCGGTCCCTCCGGGAACGGCAGCATTGGGGAGGACTGCGCCGGATGGGGCGACGCGGCGGCTTACCTGCCGTACATCATCTATCTGAGCTATGGGGATCCGCAGATTTTAAAAAACCAGTACCAGACAGCGAAAAAGTGGGTGGACTATATGCTGCGCTGTGCCGGAGAGCATAATCCGCTGTATGAGGATCAGCCCCAGTACCATACTCTGGGAGAGGATGGAAGACCGGACGGGGAGTATATTTATGATACCCGCATGCACTACGGAGAATGGCAGGAACCCATTGAAAAGGAAGCGCAGGGGGAAGGGAAAACTCTGGCGGAAATCTTCATGGACATGGTAAAGAAAGGGAAGCCTCAGGTGGCCACAGCCTATATGTGCCGGTCGGCCCGGAATGTGGCGCAGATGGCCAGGGCGCTGGGAAAAGAGGAAGAAGCCCGGGAATATGAGCGGACGGCCAAGCGGATCAGCACTGTCTATGAGACCTGGTTGATCGGGGAGAACGGCGTCATCGAGCCTGGGCACCAGGCCGCCTATGTCAGAGCCCTGTCCATGAATCTCTGCACAGGAGAAAAAAGAAAGGCAGTGGAAAAGCAGCTGGTGCGTGAGGTGGAAAATAATCATTACCGACTGAACACAGGTTTTCTTTCTACACCCTTTCTGCTGCCGGTTCTGTGCGACATGGGAAGGGCGGATCTGGCCTTCCGGCTGTTGGAGCAGACCGAAGCACCGGGCTGGCTCCACCCTGTTCTGCTGGGAGCCACCACCATCCCGGAGGACTGGTATTCCTTTGACCGCCATGAGGCTTCCTACAACCACTACAGCTTTGGAGCGGTATGTGATTTCCTGTTCAGCTACGTAGCGGGAATCCGTCCGCTGTGGGAAACGCCCGGATATCAGCGCTTTGCGCTGCAGCCTCTGGCGGGCGGCAGTCTGACAAAGGCTGCGGCGGTCTATGAAAGCCTGTACGGAACGATCCGCTCCTCCTGGGAAAAAGAGAAGGGAGGATATTGTTACAGATGTACCATACCGCCCAATACCACCGCCGTGCTTCGATTTATGGACGGCAGTGAGAGGACGCTGGGGAGCGGTGCGTATACCTTTCATGTACCGACAGAGATGATGGAGCAGATTTCCGCGCATGAAGCGGAGAAGGCAGAATAAAGAAACGGAGAATATATGATATATGGAAAGCTTAAATTTACTCTACGAATTTCATAACGAAAAAAGAGAAATTGTGTTCAAACGCTATGACTTGCCCACGCCCTGGATCAATTACCTTTCAAACGGGCGGATGCATGCCTTTGTGTCCCAGGCCGGGGGCGGCATGTGCTGGTGGCGCACCCCCCAGAATTACCGGGTGACCAGATACCGGTTCTATAATCTGCCCATGGACACCCCTGGTTTCTATGTCTACATCCGGATGCAGGACGGGACCACCTGGTCTCCAAGCTTTCGCCCATGTGAGACAAAGCCGGATCAGTGGGAGGCGGCTCACAGGCCGGGTTCCTCCACCTTTACAGCGGTGAAGGATGGCCTGAGGGCGGCGCTGACTCTGTTCATGGCGCCGGACAGCGATACCCTTGTCTGGGATTTGAGACTGAAAAATCTGAAAGGGGAACCGGTGGAATGCGATGTGTTCGCCTATGTGGAATTTTCCCAGCTGAGCTTTTTAAACGAAGTCAATCTGGGCTATTATCTGAAATGGAATACGGACGCCCGGTATGATGAAAAGGTGGGCGGCATTCTGTATTTATACACCTCGTGGATGCAGGTGGATACGCAGAAATCCCCGGTGGTTTATTTTTCCTCCGATGAAAAGCCGGATTCCTTCTGCTGCAACCGCAATCTGTTCTGCGGCAATTACCGGGACGAGCACAATCCCATCGGCGTGGAGAATGGCAGGCTGGGCAATCAGAATATGGCCGGCGGGGAACCCTGCGGCGCCCTGCACAAGCATCTGGTGATGGAGGCGGACAGCGAAAAGAGAATCCATTATTTTCTGGGAGTGACTCCCGGCGCGCTGACGGATTATGAGGCCACGAAAAAGAAGACAGCCGAAACCTTAAAGAAGTTAAAAGCGGAGGGAGAAGCGGACCGGCAGTTTGAGAAGGGGAAGGCCTGGTGGAAGGAGCAGCTGGACGTCTATCAGTGCCAGGTGCCGGACCAGGATGTGGAGGGCCACATCAACACATGGAATCCCATGCAGAGTGTTGTGACCGCTCAGTTCTCCCGGTCTATCAGCGCTTCCGCCTCCGGCATCCGGGGCATTGGCTTCCGGGATACGGCGCAGGATATGCTGGCCCAGGCCTACCGCAGACCTCAGTGGGCGAAAGAGATGCTCTGCCTTCTGGCCACGCAGCAGTTTGAGGATGGGCATACAGTCCACACCTTCTGGCCTGAGGACAACAAACCGCCCCAGGATATCACCCGTTCCGATGATCATATCTGGATGACATATCTGGCCTACGCCATTATCGCGGAGACAGGGGATCTGACATTGCTGGATGAAAAGATACCGTTCCTGAGTACGGATATGAAGACACCGACAGCGCCCGCGACCCTGTGGGAGCATTTGCTCAGAGGTATACAATTTACGGAAAACCATCTGGGAGAGCATGAGCTGCCCCTGATTCTGTTCAGCGACTGGAATGACCATCTGGGACCCTTCGGCAGAAGAGGAAAGGGAGAGACCGTTTTTGTTTCCCAGCAGCATATATACGCTCTGAAACAGCTGAAAGAGCTGGCGCTGCTCAGAGGAGAGGCGGAAACCGCCGAAGAGTTTGTGAAGCTCATAAAGAAGCAGGAAAGGGCGCTGGAAAAGTACTGCTGGGACGGCAAATGGTACCTGCGGGGTCTGGACGACGACGCAAAGCCCATCGGAACCGACGCTGAGGAGTACGCGAAAATCTGGATCAATACCCAGAGCTGGATGATCATCAGCGGCAGCGGCGACAGGGAAAAGAATATACAGGCTATGGATTCTGTGAAAGAGCGTCTGGACACAGGTATGGGCCTACTGATCAACGCGCCGGGCTTCCCCACGGAGCCGGGAGCGGCCGACCACAAGGCCAACGGCCTGCCTGCGGGATATTCTGAGAACGGGGGCATTTTCTGCCAGGCCAATTGCAGGGCGATCATAGCGGAGGCTTTGCTGGGCAGGGGAGATCTGGCCTGGAAATATTACAAACAGCTGATCCCCAACGAGGTGATCAAAAAGATCGGCATTGAGGCTTATCAGGGGGAGGCTTACGCCTACTCCAGCACCATGCTGGGACCGGAAAATGAGCAGTTCGGGCAGGCCTGCGTCTCCCAGGTGACCGGCACCGCGGCCTGGATGGATGTGGCCGCTACCCAGTACCTGCTGGGAATCCGACCCACGGCAGGAGGGCTTATGATTGATCCTTCCATTCCATCTGACTGGAAAGAATATCGGGTTTCCCGCAGGTACAGAGGGTGCGTGCTGGAGATTCATGTGAGTAACCCGGAAGGGGTGCAGCATGGCGTGAAGCGGATTTGTGTGGACGGAGAGGAAATTCAGGGCTGCCTGATCTTACCGGAGCTGTTATCAGGGAAGGAATCTGCAGCGGTGGAAGTTATGATGGGAAGCAATTAAGAAGCAAATTGTCCGCTTTCTTTGCCTGTATTCAGTGGAGCTAAGAAAGCGGGCGATTGATTCTGATTGTGTGGAAAAGTGCAAAGTTTGTCCCCAAAAGTGCAATTTTTTGTCAGAAGATTCTGTTAAGATATATCCATCATAAAACACGGAAACGTGAAAGGAGGAAAAAATGTTAACGAGAAGAGATTTTCTGAAGACGGCGGTGATTGGAGGAACCGGGCTGGCGGCCATGGGACTGGCGGGCTGCGGCAGCTCAACGGCCAGCAGTTCATCAGGCAGCAGCTCAACGGATCAGGCCTCCGGCTCTGAGGCGGAGACAAATACAAGTGGGAGCACAGAAACGGCACAGGCGGAAAGCTCCAATTACGATG
>JAJQCU010000044.1:0-3130 GCA_021202575.1 Lachnospiraceae bacterium | reverse complement strand
ACGGCAACTGGATCGGGGAAACCTCCCATATCATCATGACACTTATCACTGGAGGCACAGATCCGGTGGATATGCTTTTGGTGCAGGACGCGGTGAATGAGCTTTCCATTCCAAAAGCCGGGGTGGAGGTGGAATTCCGGCCTGTATCGGTGTTTGACATATCCTCCAGCGTCTCCATGTGGCTGGCCGCCGGGGAGCAGATTGACCTGTTAGCCTGCGCGTTCACAGGCCTGTCCTCCTTTATCAGCATGAACATGCTGCTTCCCATTGAGGATTATCTGGAGGAGAATGGAGCCGGTCTTCTCCAGATGCAGGAGCAGGGAACTGCTATTTTTGACACCGCTACAAGTGATCATATTTACGGAGCTTTAGTGCTGGCAACAATCAGCGGCAATGGCGGCGGATATCTGTTTCCTGTCAGCGCGCTGGAGGAGGCGGGCTTTTCCTATGAGTATGGGGACAAGATCACCCTAGATGACCTGGATACCATCTTTGACGCCATCTTTGAGAACGGGACGGAGGCTCATCTGGGAATTTTCGGCTCCCCCTTATCCTCCGGCTATACCTTCCAGTCCGATGCGCTGGGAACGACCAAATCCTCCGGAGTTTTAGTCGGCACGGATTCCGCTGAGGTAGTCAATTATTACGGATGTGACGAGTACCGGGAGTATCTCGAGCATGTCAGAAGCTGGTATGAAAAGGGATATCTTTTAAAGGACGCTGCAACCACGGACATCACCCTTTCAGACGGGATTAAGAACGGAACCCTGATCGGCAATTTCACGGAAGGAAACTGGGGACTGGTGGACGCCAATGAGCAGGATACCGGAGAGGAGTGGACCGCTCTGTTTCTGAATGACATTTATCAGCCGTCCATTGCACCCGCATCTAATACCTTCTGGACTGTGCCGGTGACGAGTCAGGAACCGGAGGCGGCCGTCCGTTTCTTAAATCTGATGATGACCGATTCTGAAATCGCGAACCTTTTGCTCTGGGGAATCGAGGGGGTGCATTACACGCTCTCTGAGGACGGAGCTGTTGTGAAGACGGAGGCTTACGTAAACTGGCCGCTTTCTGGCCTTCATGCCAATCAGAGAATAGCCGCGGCCAATGGTTCCGAGACCAAGGCCAGGGATGAGGAATGGAATGAACAGGCGGACAGCAATTACACCATGGGATATGGGTTTACTTATGACGCCCTGAACATGACCAACCAGATTACCGCAATCGACGCGGTGATCGCGGAATATACCCCGGCCCTGGAGACCGGCAGCGTGGATTTGGATACGGTATATCCGGAGTTTTTGCAGAAGCTGGAAGCGGCCGGGATCGATGAGGTGGTCGCTGACAAGCAGGCGCAGTTTGACGCCTGGCTGGCCGAGAACGCCTGATTCTGACTGGAAAATGAGTTCTTTGCCAGACTTATGACTTTTATGAAAGGTTCTCCCGGTTTCTAAGGCCGGTGAGAACTTTTTCATAAAACGGATATCCACATGCTGTGCAGATCGGTGCTTAACGCGTGCCGCCGACAATCGGCCACAACCAGATTGTCTGATGTGGACATCTTTACAATAATTTGAAAGGAGGAATACATTTTGAAAACGAAAACTGCCGCGAAACCCAGAAGAAAGAGATGGAAAAAGACCATCGCTGTCTACGGGATGCTGCTTCCGGGTATGATTTATCTGGTCATCAATAATTATCTTCCCATGTACGGGATCACCATCGCCTTCCGAAAGCTGGACTACAGCGTGGGCATCCTCAGAAGCCCCTTCAACGGGCTGGAGAATTTTAAATTCCTGTTTGCTTCCTCCAGCGTGATCACGGCGCTTCGCAATACGCTGCTGTATAACACGGCATTTCTTATTTTAGGACCTGTATTGGCGATTACGGTGGCGATCCTGTTTAATGAAATAAAAAACCAGGTCGCAAAGAAGTTCTATCAGACGTCGATTTTGCTCCCTTTCCTGATGAGCATGGTCATCGTCAGTTATCTGGTATACGCATTTTTGTCCGCGGATAACGGCTTTCTCAACAAGAGCGTCATTGAGCCCCTGACGGGGGACACCATTTCCTTCTACCAGGAAAAAAGCTACTGGCCCTTTATCCTGACATTTGTCCATTTCTGGAAGGAAATCGGTTTTTCCATGGTGTTATATCTCTCCTCCATTCTGGGCATTAGCAATGAGTTCTATGAGGCGGCCAGAATGGACGGCGCCACCAAATGGCAGCAGATCCGGTATATCACCTTACCCTTCCTGAAGCCCACGGTGATTACCATGACCATCCTGGGGATTTCCAAAATCTGTAATTCTGATTTTGGCTTGTTCTATCAGGTGCCCAGAAACAGCGGGACTATTTACGCCACGACACAGACCATTGATACCTACGTTTACAACGCGCTGATGAACCAGAATAATATTTCCATGTCCTCCGCAGCCAGTGTGCTGCAGGCGATCGTGGGCTTTATCCTGGTCATTGCGGCAAACGCCGTGATCCGCAAAGTCAGCAGAGAGGACGCAATTTTTTAGGAGGTTTTTATGGGTGGAATTAAATCAAAACAGGAAAAAATTTTTGCTGCGGCCGCTCATGTGGTCATGATTATCTTATCCGTTTCCGCGCTGGCTCCGTTCTGGCTTCTGGTGGCAAGCTCCTTTACCAGCAACGATGCGCTGACCAGATATGGCTATAACTTCTGGCCAAAGGAGTTCAGCCTGGAGTCCTATCAGTATATTCTGTCGGAGTGGGGACAGATCGGACATGCGTACCTGATTACCATTGCTGTCACCGCCATCGGGACAGTGATTTCCCTTATCCTGGTATCCACCATGGGAACCGGCCTGGCCCAGAAGGATGTGCCGGGACTGTCGGTCGTATTTGTGTTTGTGCTTATCACCATGCTGTTCAATGGGGGCGTTGTCTCTTCCTACATTATTTATACACAGATATTTCATATCAAAAATACGATCTGGGCATTAATCATCCCCAATCTGATGCTGAGCGGGTTTAACATTGTGCTGGTGAAAAATTATGTCCAGAATTCTATTCCGGCGGAGCTTGAGGAGGCGGCGGAGATTGACGGCGCGAGTGTATATAAGATCTAAATCAGCATCATTCTTCCCCTGTCCAA
>JAJQCU010000142.1:8790-9613 GCA_021202575.1 Lachnospiraceae bacterium | reverse complement strand
CGTATAGGACAGTCCATAGCCGAAAGGATACCATGGCTTCTGCTCGAGATACCTGTAGGTACGGCCCTGCATGCTATAATCCGTAAACTCCGGCAGCCTCTGATCCTCATAATAAAAGGTGACTGGCAGCTTCCCGCAGGGATTTGCTTTCCCGAAAAGAATTCTCGCCAGGGCCTCCCCGCCCCGCTCCCCGGAATACCAGCTCTGTATAATGGCGCCGGCCTGTTTTTCATACATACTCAGATCCAGGCTGCTGCCGCTGTTGATCACCAGAACCACCGGCTTTCCCACGCTGAGAATCTTCTGAATTAAAATACGCTGGCACTCCGGCAAAAGGAGGGTCGTCTTGTCGCCCGCGGCGTCAGAATTTCCCATATCTCCCTGCTCACCCTCCAGGGTGCCGTCCAGTCCCACGCACAAAATCACCACATCGCTGTTTTGCGCCACGGCCACCGCCTCGCTGTAAAAACGATCCCGCCTGGACAGCTTCTCCTTCGGCCCACAGAATACACTGCAGCCCTTGCTGTACAAAACTCTGATTTTCTCTCCCGCCAGTTTCCGGATCCCGTCCAGATTGGTGACCCACTGATCGGATTCCCCGTTATAATTGCCATACAGGGCAGGGACGCTGTAGGCGTTGGGACCGATGACGCCGATGGTCTTCAGTTTTTCCTTATTTAAAGGCAGAAGCCCGTCATTTTTCAGAAGCACCATGGACTTTTCAGCCGCCTTCAGCGCCATGCGGACATGCTTTTTCTTATGCACCTCCGTGTAGGGAATCCGGTTGTATTCGCAGTCCGGGTCAAACAGGCCCAGCTTATAC
>JAJQCU010000142.1:0-8780 GCA_021202575.1 Lachnospiraceae bacterium | reverse complement strand
GCCGGGTGGTGAACACACGGACGGCGGACCGGCGAATCTCCTCCTCCGTGATCATCCCCTGCTCCAGCCCCTCCAGCAGTCTCTCATAGGTGCAGCCGCAGTTTAAGTCGCAGCCCATGCGCACCGCCAGGGACGCGGACTGGGCGCCGTTCTCCGTCACATGATGATGCTCATGGAAATCCCGCACCGCCCAGCAGTCGCTGACCACGTGGCCGGTAAAGCCCCACTCCTTTCTCAGAATATCCACCAGCAGCGTTTTACTGCCGCAGCAGGGCTCCCCGTTGGTCCGGTTATAGGCTCCCATCACCGCCTCCACATGGGCGTCCTTCACCAGCGCCTCAAAGGCCGGCAGATAAGTCTCCCGCAGATCCTTTGGCGAAACACGGGCGTCAAACTCGTGCCGCAGCGCCTCCGGCCCGGAGTGAGCCGCGAAATGCTTGGCGCAGGCGGCAGTCTTTAAATACTCGCCGTCCCCCTGCAGGCCCTCCACAAAGGCCTTGCCGCACTCCTCCGTCAAAACCGGATCCTCCCCGTAGGTCTCCTGGCCCCGGCCCCAGCGGGGGTCCCGGAAAATATTGATATTCGGCGACCAGAAGGTCAGGCCCTTGTAAATATCCCGGTCACCCTGAGCCACAGCCGCGTTATATTTAGCCCTCCCTTCTGTGGCGATCACCTCCGCCTCCTTTTTCAGGAAATCCGGATCAAAGGCCGCCGCCATCCCGATGGCCTGGGGAAACACCGTGGCAATCCCCGCCCTGGCCACCCCGTGCAGCGCCTCACTCCACCAGTTATAGGACGGAATCCCCAGCCGCTCAATGGCCGGCGCGGAGTGCAGAAGCTGGCTGGCCGCCTCCTCCACCGTCATCCTCTCCACCAGCGCCTGCGCCTGTTCTACAAAATCTTCCTGTGTTTTCAAAGCTTTACCCTCCCGCGGTGCCGTGCTGACCGGCCTTTTTATTCTGAAAATCTTTTTCTGTTTAGTCTGTGCATTTCTGAAGGAATTTATCAGGAATGTCTGTGAAATAAATTCCCTTCCGTTCTGTTTTTCGTCATTATACCTTTGAGCGGAAAATGTTGCAATATAATCGCATAATTTTCCATAAAAACGGATCTCGCGCCAAAACCAAATTTTACAAACGGATTATGTTTTTCACAAATTCTTAACGGGTTTTCACCAAAACGCCACAGGATTGCCAAAATTCATTCACAAGCCGATGGCAGAATATAGTCATCCGAAAGGGATATGACAATTCCATCAATGAGAAAGGGGATCGATATTATGTATGATAACAATATAAATGAATGGAACAATCAATATGGATATACGCAGCCGGAAAATGGACAGGAAAACAAGCAGGTGAAGAAGCCAAAAACAGGCCGTTCGGGAGCTGCAAAAACAGTAGCGCTGGCGCTGTGCTGTGCGCTTGTCGGCGGAGCGGCGGGGGCGGGAGCCACATTGGCAGTCAGCAATGCTTCTTCCGCTGAAACGAGCACCACAACCATCCTGACAAGCTCCAAGGAAACGACAGAAGTATCTGTGGAGCTGGTTTCCTCATCCGGCGAGGAGATGACAGCGGCCGAGGTGTATGCCGCAAACGTGAACGCTACCGTCGGCATTACCACAAGCATTACCACCAATTATTTCGGGTACACGACTACATCGGCGGCCTCCGGCTCCGGTTTCATTATTTCTTCAGACGGATATATTCTGACGTGCTATCATGTGATAGAGGACTCTGACACAATTACCGTCAGTACCTATGATGGATCATCCTACGACGCGGAGCTGATCGGATATGACGAGGATAATGATCTGGCTGTCCTGAAAATAGAAGCGTCTGATTTGCAGGCTGTGGTGCTGGGCAGCTCCGATGATCTGAACATCGGGGATGGGGTTGTGGCCATCGGCAATCCTCTTGGGGAGCTGACCTTCTCCCTGACATACGGGGTGGTAAGCGCGCTGGACCGGGAAATCACCCTTTCCACCGGCCTTACCATGAATCTGATCCAGACGGACTGTGCCATTAACTCCGGGAATTCCGGCGGCGCGTTATTCAACATGTATGGCGAAGTGGTGGGGATTGTGAACGCGAAGTATTCCAGCAGTTCTTCTTCCAGCGCCTCCATAGACAATATCGGTTTTGCCATTCCGATCAGCCAGGTGACGGATATTGTGACAAGCATCATCGAGACCGGTACTGTTGAAAGCCCGTACATCGGTGTGACTATCACAGATATCACTACTACGGCCGCCGCGAATACCGGCCTGACGGAAGGCGCTGTGGTATACTCCGTTACAGAGGACAGCCCAGCAGAAGAAGCCGGCCTGCAGGCCGGGGATGTGATCACCAAAGCCAATGATACCGAAATTACCTGCAGCGATGATCTGGTGACCTTTGTCTCCAAATCATCGGTTGGGGATGAAATCCTTCTGACAGTGAACCGGAACGTGGAAACCCTGGAGATTACCGTTACCGTTGGCGTTCAGGTAGATTCAGCCCTCCCGGAGGTTGACAATACCGGCAGCGAGGACAGTTCCCAAGGTAATGACGGTTCTCAGGGTCAGGGCGGGCCCAACGGTAGCGGAGGCATGAACCCCTTCGGAGGCAGCGGCCCCAACGGAAATAATAATTCCCAATCCGGCGGGCAGTCCTCTGACAACCCATTATAAGCATTGATAAAAAGTTTTATATTCTCTTTTTCTATATTTCTCCTAATTTAACAGAGCCGCACCGCGTAGCCGGGGCGGCTCTGCAGCTTTTACGGCAGACTCCATGACGGCGCAGATGGTATGTGAAAACTGCCTGAAAAAGCTGGTAAATCCGCCGCCGGGGTTTTAGTATTACATAACTTCAATTTGATAGGTCCCGTAGGTTAGCCACCTACCCTGCAAATCAGAGAAATTCGTTTTCGCGCCGTTTACCTTTACCGCGGCATACTCTTTCTCCAGACAGACCAAAGCCTCACAGCCAAAGGGCACCGTCAGCGTATAGACGAGAGTCTGTCCCTGCCGCTCCCAGCCGGCCTCATACGTGCCGTACTGTGATTCGTAGCTGGCACGCATACGCGTCAGGCGCTCATCGGTATGCGGCGCAAAGTGGATTTTCTGAAAACCGGGCGCGTCCTCCACAGGCTGCAGGCCGCAGGCATAGCGGTAGATCCACTCCGCGATGGCGCCGTAAGCATAGTGGTTTAAGCTGTTCATGCCTGTGGAGCTGATTTTGCCGTCGGGCAAAAGAGAATTCCATCGCTCCCAGATGGTGGTGGCGCCCAGATTGACCTCGTAAAGCCACCCGGGATAGTCCTCATTTAACAAAAGTGTATAGGCTTTTTCACTTGAGCCCGCTTCTGACAGGGCCGCGCAAAGATAGGCGGTGCCCACAAAGCCGGTGGTCAGGTGGCCATGATTGGCCTCCAGCAGACGGGTGAGCTGTTTTGCCGCATTCTCATATTCCGCGCCCTCAAACAGGTGGAAATGAATCCCCAGCACATACGCCGTCTGGGTATCATATTTCAGCATGCCCTCCGGGGAAATATAGGCGGCGCGGATAGCAGCCCGCACCTCATCTGACAGCTTGAGATAACGAGCCGCGTCGTCCGCTTTGCCCAGCACAGCGGCCGCCCTGGCGGTCAGAAGCGCGGAATACATATAATAGACGGAGGCGACAAAGTATTTGTCCGTGCCGCCAAATCGGCTCTCGCCCTCCGCGTCCAGGGCCAGCCAGTCCCCGAAGTGGAAGCCGCAGGTCCACAGACGTCTGCCGCCGCAGTATTTCTCATCCACGGAGACAATGAAATCCGTCCACAGCCTCATGTTGTCATACTGCTGTTCCAGCAGCTTCTTATCCCCATAAAACAGATATAAATTCCAGGGAATGACGGTGGCGGCGTCACCCCAGGCGCTGGCGCCGGCCTCTCCCCAGGCATCGGCAGAAAAGTCACACGGCGGTTCCGCGTTCATTTCCCTCGCCATGGAGTTGACGTCGGGCACCACATGGGGAACCGCACCGGAATTATCCGCCTGTTCCAGGCACATATCCTTCAAATACTTGGTAAAAAAGACGGCGGACTGCATATGAAAGCAGGCGGTGGCGGAGAAGATTTCCGCATCACCTGTCCAGCCCAGACGCTCATCCCGCTGCGGACAGTCGGTCGGAATATCCAGGAAGTTGTCGCGCTGGCTCCACTTGGTATTCTCAATGAGACGGTTGACCTTCTCATTGGAGGTGTCTAAAAAGCCGGTTTCCTCCAGGTCCGAGTACAGCGCCCAGGCCTCAAAATCGTCCCTGTTGGAGTCATCAACAGTCATGCCGGTGACCTTCACATAGCGAAAACCGAAGAAGGTGAAATGCGGCCTCACAAAACAGCGCTCCCCGCCGGAAATCACGGAAAATTCCGCCTTCGCGGCGCGCAGATTGTCCCGGTAGAACACGCCGTCCTGCAGGATCTCCCCATGCTGTAAGGTAATCTGCTGCTTTAAGGGGGCGTCCGCCCAAAAGGTGACCCAGCCGGTGATTTCCTGGCCGAAATCCAGCACGGTTTCTCCCAGCCTGGTGGTAATGACCTCCTGCACCTTGAGCACCTTCTGCTTTTTGACGGGAAGGCCGGTCATGGGGATCAGGTCTCCCGCGGGGGCGTTGGCCTTTACTGCATGGATTTTTTTCTGTGCGGGCGGATTTAAGATATCGGCTTCCATCCGGACGTCATAGAGCTCCCCCTCATAGATTCCAGATGTGATTACGGGAGATTTTAAAGCGTACCAGCTTTCGTCCGTGCCCAGAGACCAGGACGGCGCCGTGCCGGGGGCGGAACCGGCGTCTGTCACATACAGATCCGCCAGCAGAATAAATTCGCTGCCGTAGTAATTTTGCAGCTCGGCGTGATTGCTGTAACCGAATTTGCCTTTATACCAGCCGTTTCCAAGATACACGTTAATGCGGTTTTCACCAGACTTCAGAAGGCCTGAGACATCGTAGGTCTGGTACTGGACGTGATAGCGGTAGTCTGTAAAATAAGGAGACAGGTACTGATCGCCGACCTTTTCGCCGTTTAAATAAACCTCATAGAGACCCAGGCCGCAGATATAAAGCCTCGCGTTTTTGCCTTCCGGCGTTAAAGGAAGTTCAAAATCCTTCTGGAAAACCGGGTAAAGTTCCTGTACAAAGGGAGCCTTGATCCAGTGTCCGATCCATTCCCCTTCAGGGTGACCGCCCTCAAAATAAGCGGGCGCGCTGACGGCATGTTCCCCGGCGTTGTCCGTCACCTCCACCTGCCAGTAATAAGGCTGCCCGGGAAGCAGGCTGACATCCGGAGAATAATGGCTGAGCGCGCAGGGCACCTCCCCGCTGTCATAGCAGCAGTCCTGCATGGATGGGTCCGGGGCGATACGGACGCGGATTTTCTCCGCGGCGGTACCGGCGGTGTCCTTCACCTTCCAGGAAAAGGTCAGATCCGTCAGATCGATTCCCAGAGGGCTTGTCTGATACCTGGTTTTCAAGTCATAAATTTTCATAGAAGCTCCTTCTTTCATTGTGTTTCGTTCCGTATATTGTACCATATTCTGTCAATAGTATCTATGGCAGCGGAACAGGTCTTCTGCCGTTGAACGGGAATATCGCTATCCCTTCCATTCCGTCGGCGACATCCTGGTCATTGCAATGTTTTATTCAGCATTTTTGCTTAATTTGGGGGCAATGTTTCCGTACGCCGGGAGGGTGGAAGGGAAGGGGGAAATGATTTGTCCGGTAAAAAATAAATTGCTTCTTGTGAAATATGGAAATATATGGGAAAATTAATTTGCGGGCAGACCATAAAAAGTAAGGATTTATGGAATATTCAGTAAACCAGTGGCTGAAAAGAATTTTAAAAACGGCTGAGTAATGAGGGTGCTGGAGTTACTGTAAAACAAGGCAGCACAAAAAGGAGCGGCAGATGAAAGAAAATATCAAAGCGATACAGGCATATTCCGCGCAGAATTATGAACAGATGATCCGCAGGCCCGAGGGGCAGCTTCCATATCCCTTTATCGTGCCGGGCAGCGCTTCCTACAACGACTGCCTCTGGGACTGGGACAGCTGGCTGACGGACGTGGCGGTGCGCCAGATCATGCTGGACAATGGGAAGGAAAGTCCGGACTTTGAGTCGGCGGAGAAGGGCTGCATTCTGAACTTTCTCGCGCATACCGGCAAAAACGGCCGCATGCCGATCATGCTCAAGGCCAATTCCATGTTCCCAAAGGAGGGCAGCAACGTCAATACCAACATTCACAAGCCCTGCCTGACCCAGCACGCGGCCTTCATCATCGGGCAGAATAAAGGGGACGGGGAGTGGCTTCGCCCGTATCTGAAGAAGCTTCAGTCGTTTATACATTATTATATGGAGCATATGCGCCACCCGGCCACAGGCCTGTATTTCTGGCTGGACGACCTGGCCATCGGCGTGGACAACGACCCCTGCACCTTTTACCGCCCGCGGGAAAGCTCCGCGTCCGTATATTTAAACTGCCTGATATACCGGGAGCTTCTGGCCATGGTCTATATTGAGGAACGTCTGGGCGAAAGCGGAGAGGAATATCTAAAGGAGGCGCAACACTTAAAGGCCGCGGTCAACGAACATCTGTGGGATGAGCGGAACGGCTTTTATTACAGCGCTGATCTCAATCTGCGGCCCATTGATCCCGATGACTGGCTGCATAGAGGGATGCCGCGCCATTGGGACTGCGTCCTGCAGAAAATTGATTGCTGGTCCGGAGCCCTTGTCCTGTGGGCGGGCATCACCGACTCTGAACGGGCGTCCAGGATGGTGGAGGAAAACTTAACGCAGGAGCGCCTCTTTAACGGAAAATACGGTGTCCGCACACTGGCGAAGACAGAGCCCATGTACCGCGTTGTGGCCTCCAACAATCCTTCCTGCTGGCTGGGCCCTGTTTGGGGCGTCTCCAATTACCTTTGTTTCCGCGGCCTTGTGCAGTACGGCTTTGATAAAGAAGCCGCCGACCTGGCCGGAAAGACCATCCGTCTCTTCGGCGAGGATCTGCGCCGCTCAGACCAGATGCATGAATACTACGACCCCGACACCGGCGAGGGCGTCATGAATCCAGGCTTCCAGAACTGGAACCTTCTGGCCAATAACATGATCGCCTGGCTGGAAGGCAGGGAGGTTATGAGGGAGTTCTGAGTTTATGAAAATTTAATAAAATCCGGCCGTGATAAACCGGCCTTCCCGTGCCTATATAAGGTGAGGGCATTTTTGTCCCGAAATGTCAAAAATTGTCCCGGAAGGTGTTGAAGGGCGGCCGGATTTTTGGTATTATGAGCATATAACCCAAATTAAATGTTTTAAATCACTCAAATCAGTCGGCCGCTCTCCCGCTCCGGACAGTTTGGAAGGAGCAAGGATGAGAGAACCAGAACTTCCACGACAGACAAAGCCACAGGATAATGTACATACCGAAAAACAAAAAGGGAAGCAAAATCCAGGCCCGGAGAAACGAACAAACCAGCGCAGGAAAAAGGCTTCTGAAAAAACAGGGAAACGCCGCGCCCATCCCTACGATGACGCGTTCCGCACCCTGCTAAAAACCTGCTCACCGTTGATTCTTCCTGTCCTCAACGAGATGTTCGGGGAGCACTACACCGGAAAGGAACGGATCGACTTCCGCTCTGAACAGTACCGGCTGAATAAGCAGGGCGGTAAAGGGGAAACTCGGATCACAGATTCCACTTTCACTGTAACAGGAAGCACGGCAAAACATTACCTCATAGAGGCCCAGAGCACTCCGGACAGCAGCATGCTGATCAGAATTTTTGAGTACTCTACTCAGGTTGCGCTGGCCGCCGGGGAACTGCGCGGAGATACCCTGCATGTCACAATCCCGCAGAGCGGTATCCTGTTTCTGCGAAGCTCGCGCAGTACCCCGGGAAGGATGCACATCCGCATCAATACCCGGGCGGCGCCGTCACCTTCAATGTACAGGTCTTAAAAACGAAGGAATACACAATCGATGAAATCTTTGAAAAAAATCTTCTTATGCTGATACCGTTTTACATATTCTCACATGAGAAGAGATTTCAGGAATACAATGCTAATGAAGAAAAATTAAAAGAACTGACAGCCAGATACAGCGATATCGTTGACCGGCTGAAGGAGTTGAAGGAACACCGTCAGCTGACCGAGTACCAGTATCACATGTTGATCGACATGTCCAGGAATGTGCTGGAGTATATCGCAGCCAACTATGACAATGTCAGGAAAGGAGTGGGAGAATTTATGGGAGGAAACATTATTGAGACAGAAGCGAGCAGGATCTATCATGAGGGTGAAATTCGCAAATCAGAACAAACCGCCATCAGACTTTATAATATGGGCGATGGGTATGAAAAAATTGCAGCCGCATTAGACGTCGATATCCAGCAAGTTCAGAAATGGATCAGAGGAAAATGAAGAAAAGACTTCCGGTGGATGTGAGAGAGCCTATTGGCGCAGGTAAGGGAGGAAGCAATGGAGAGGAGAATGAAAAATGGGCTTTGAAAACAAAGGAGCACTCGCGGGCGAGCGATACCGCGTCATTGTGACAACGGATATCGGGGGCAGTGATTATGACGATTATCAGTCTATGGCGCATTATCTGCTGTACTCGGATCTGTTTGATACAGAAGGGTTGATTTCCTCAGCCTGGGGCCGCGGTACGGTCTGGGATATTTATCAGGTGCTGGACTGTTATGAGAGAGATTATCCAAACCTGTTGAAATATTCGGATCGCTACCCTACGCCGGATACAC
>JAJQCU010000148.1 GCA_021202575.1 Lachnospiraceae bacterium | reverse complement strand
GCCATACTCCTGCTGCGTGATATAATACGAAAACCCCCTGATTCCCCAGGCATAATCCGCCAGCATAAATCCATTATAGCAGGAGGCGATCACAAGGCAGGCGATCACCAGACTGTCCCAAGAGAGCCTTGTCAGAATCCACCCTGCAGTCAGCGAAACCAGCAGCAGGACATAAGCGTACCCATACCGCAGCAGGGGAGCACTGAGCTGCCAGTAAAGATAAGAAGCCCCCACCGTTGCCAGCACCAGAAGCTCATCCAGCTGCTTCCATGCTTTCTTCACGCTACACCCCACCGTACCTGCCGCCGCAAGGCAAAGGCTTGCAAAATCCGCAATAATCAATATATTCTCCGTGCGTGACCGCGGCGTCCCGAACCAGTTGGGGAACCATTCCGTCACAGGCAGATCTACGAGCGCCGAATTGTACAAAGCTCTGCCCCATGTCTTAATCTGCGCTGCATCCACACTGATATACGCAGCGCTCATTTTCCAGTCCACATCAAAAAGATCCAGGGCGGCGAGCGGATAAAACAGATATCCGGAAATCAGAAAGGTCCGGATGATCCAGGGCGCCGCCACCAGCAGCCCGGACGTCAGATATACCGCAATTTCTTTCCCTCGTTTTTCCTTTATGAGAATAAGGGCCGGCTTCGCCAGCAAAATCAGAATCAGTCCCGCGGTCAGCTTCAGCGTGACCGCGTATACCCCAGCAACGCACAGCAGACAATAAGGAGCGCGATTCTGCTCTTTATTTTCCAGCTGCTCCAGCCAGCAGATCACAATAAAAAAAACCGTACACATAATGGGGTAATCCGTGGCAGGCGACACCACTTCATCACAAATCATGGTCAGATAATACGCAGCGGCGATCCGCGCGTAATCCGACCACAGCAGCCCACGCCGCCTCACACATTTTCCCACAGGGAGTACCGTAAGGCTCAGCAAAAAGGCAAAATAACCGCTCATGGCGTGAAGAGACTGGCCGCAGAGCCACTTCATACTGTACAGTGCACAAAGCGAGAGAAAAGAGCTGTTGTAAGCAAAACGCCCATGGAGAAGCCCCAGCCCCTTCACAACACCGTACTCCTCGATCCACCGGATACTCTGGGCGTGATACAGATCCGAGTCATACATCATATAACCGCGGGAGGTAAAATAAGCCCAGACGAGAAGCAGAACCAGGACTGCTGCCAGCGTATATGCCCTCTTATTCCTGAGCTGCTCCAGCAAAAAATCCATCATCTGTCGATGGAAGAGGAGAATCAGTAACGCGCAGCAGACAAGCAAAAGCACATTCGCCGCCATGCCGACGCCTCCAAACAGGCTGAAAATCTGGGCATACACGGTCGCTACGACCAGGCCCGCCATAAGCACGCCCACGCCGCCACGAAGCCGGTATCCAAGCACCCTCCCGCAAAAACAGGAAAATCCGATGCCCAGACAATATGTGGTAAAAAAGACATACGCCCAGTCCAATATGATGAAAAGCATGGCGCCCCCTCTTTATACTTCGCTGCTATTCACAGCTATACCTCCAGAATCGCCGATGTCCCGGCCCTCGTCAGGGTAATCACCCTCTCAGGCAGCTTCTTTTGAGCGCGCTCCAGCTGATATGTAAGCGCAGCCGCCTCATCCTCCCCAAAGCCCATGGGCACGACGTTGGCCACAGACGCGGTGTTCAGCAGGTACTCAATCCCCAGGCGACTGTATTTGCCCTGGTCGGGAATCAGATTGGCGAAGGCCAGATAAATATCCCTGTCATAAAGCTTTTCCATGTAATACTTAAATCTGGCGGTGCGCTGGTTGAAAACCTGTCTGGAGTCATTTTCCCTCACCCACCAGTTCATGTCCCCGGCGTAATAAACGCGCTTCCCGGCCACGTTCAGAAGCCAGGCAATGCCCTCCCCGCAGGTCTTGATGGTCTCAAAAATGATATAATCGTTTTCTCCGTTTTCTCCCCTTAAGGGCAGCACCCGGCGCACTCCCTCCGGCAGGAAGGAAACCTTTTTCATCACGCTTCTGGTGACGCCGTACTGTTTCTGAAGCTCCTCCGTCAGCAGGATATCATGGGAGAGGAAAAACTGCACGTTCGGATATTCCGTTACAAATGAAAAAATACCCGGATCAAAGTGAAGGGCCTGTCCATGGGAGACAAACACAAGCAGCGGCTTCTCCTTTGCCATGGGAGGCAGCTTTCCGCCGCAAAAATCAAACACAATATTGGCAATCCCCGTCTCAACGACATATCCGTTCTGTCCTGTATAAGTGATCTTCATATTGCCTCCTTTTTGCACGCCGCGCGCATATTCCCCTCATTCTTCCGGCATCCCGCTCTGTCAGGCCGCGTGAACCGGACAAAGGGTGAATCTATCCCCAGTCCACCACCGGGTACTCCACCCGCTTATCCCGCAGCATCAGGTTGCTGACTGCCTCCAGGGCGCTCCTGCCCTCAAAGAGAACCGCGTTTACCTCCTCAATGATCGGAAGCCTGACGCCGTATTTTTGCCCCAGCTGAATGGCGGCCCTGGCGCTGTACACGCCCTCCACCACCATTTTGACCTCCGCCATGGCCTGCTCACAGGTATAGCCCTGGCCGATCAGATATCCGGCCCTGCGGTTTCTGGAATGCACGGAAGCGCAGGTGACGATCAGGTCTCCCATGCCGGTCAGGCCGCCAAAGGTCTCTGCCTTGCCGCCCATGGCGATTCCCAGCCGGGAAATCTCCGCCAGTCCCCTGGTGATCAGCGCGGCCTTGGTATTGTCGCCATATCCCAGGCCGTCCGCGATGCCGGCGGCCAGGGCAACCACATTCTTTAAGGAGCCTCCCAGCTCGATTCCCAGCATATCGGAGCTGATATAGACCCGGAACCACTCGTTCATGAAAATATTCTGAATGAAAGCCGCGGTCTTCCGGCTTTTAGCGCCGACCACAATGGTGGTGGGCATTCCGATTCCCACCTCCTCCGCGTGGGTGGGGCCGGACATGACCGCCACATCCGCCTGCGGAAGCTCCTGCTCAATCACATCCGCCATGGGCAGCAGGGTGGCTTCCTCAATGCCTTTCGCCACGTTCAAAACCACCTGTCCCTGCCTGACATACCGGGCGCAGCGGGCCGCAGTAGAGCGAATATGGACGGAAGGCACCGCCAGCACCACCAAGTCCATGTCCTTCACGGAAGCCTCCAGGTCTCCGGTGACCGTCACACTCTCCGGGAGGATAACTCCCGGCAGCTTTTCCTTCTGCTCCCTGCTCTCTCTTAACATCAAAACCTCCGCGTCCACAATGGACCAGAGGGTGACCTCGTGCTGATTTTGTGCCAGAAGAACGGACAGAGCCGTTCCCCAGCCGCCCGCTCCGATTACGCCGACCTTCGCCATAATTTCTCCTTTTCACTGTTCAGAATCTGCCGATCGATGACTTACTCCGCTTTATTTTTCTTTGATAAGTATGTCTTCCGCTCTGTATGGGAAAGAAGCCTCTGAATATTCTCCCGGTGCTTCCAGTAAGCCATCACCGTCAGAAAAGCCGCCAGGCCGTATATTTCCGCAAGCTGCGCCGCGCTCAATGCCCCCAGGAAGCCATTCTGTCCCAGAATGATAATCTGGATCAGCATCCCCGCGTAAGCCAGCAGGGAGCTTAAGGACACATAATGGGTTGTGAAAAAGACAGCGAAGAAAATAAAGACCTCCGCCGGTATCAAATAGGGATGGTAAAAGAAAACCATCCCGGCGGTGCAGGCGACGCCCTTGCCTCCCTTGAAGCCCATCACAACCGGAAAATTATGTCCCAGGATGGTGCCTGTCACGGCATACATCATCAGCACATAAATAATGTCCCCGCGGGCGGAGCCAAACAAAAGCCTTGTCAGTCCGATAGCGATCCCGCACTTCAGGATATCCACGATGAGCACAATCAGCCCCGTTTTGCGTCCCATCACCCGCAGAGCGTTGGTGGTGCCGGAGTTGTGGCTGCCGTACTCCCGGATATCAATATGGTGAAGCCGTCCGATAATATAAGCGGTCTGAAAATTCCCCAGCGCGTAGCCGAGGAGCAGACAGATAATTCTTTCCACGATCATTGCTCCTTTTTGCTTCGTTCTCTGATAATGAAATGAAGCGGTGTGCCTCTGAAGCCAAAGGTATCCCGGATCTTATTTTCGATGTATCTGGTATAGGAAAAGTGCATCAGTTCTTTGTCGTTGACAAAAATCACAAAGGTGGGCGGTTTCACGGAGACCTGGGTAATGTAATACATCCGCAGGCGCTTCCCCTTGTCCGACGGCGGCTGCTGCATGGCCACAGCCTCCGCCAGAATCTCATTGAGCACTCCCGTGGAAATCCGCATGGCATGATTGGCCGCCACCATGTCGATGGTCTCATACAGCTTTCCCAGCCGCTGCCCGGTCAGCGCGGAAATAAAAATAATCTCCGCGTAGGACATAAAGGACAGGGTCTGGCGGATTTTCTCCTGAAAGCGGTAAATGGTCTTATCGTCCTTCTCCACAGCGTCCCACTTATTGACCGCTACGATCATGGCCTTGCCTCTTTCATGGGCAATTCCCGCAATCTTGGCGTCTTGTTCGGTGACCCCTTCCACGGCGTCGATCATGAGCACCGCCACATCAGCCCTCTCCACGGCGGCCACCGCCCGGATAATCATGAAATGCTCCAGATCCTCCTTGATCTTATTTTTACGCCGAACGCCCGCCGTGTCAATAAAAATATAGGATTTTCCATGATATGTCACTTCCGCGTCCACCGCGTCCCGGGTAGTGCCCGCCGTGTCGGAGACAATCAGCCGCTCCTCCCCCAGAAGCTTATTGATCAGGGAGGATTTGCCCACATTGGGCTTTCCTATGACAGCCACACGGACGCGGTCGTCGTCCTCCTCCTGCGTGGCCTCCCCGGGCAGATATTTCACCAGCTCGTCCAGCATCTCGCCAAGTCCTGTGCGGTTGACGCTGGATATGGGCCAGGGATCTCCGATTCCCAGGTTGTAAAACTCGTAGACGTCCGCCATCTGCTTTACCGGCGCGTCCACCTTGTTGACCACCAGAAGAACAGGCTTTCGGCTGCGGCGCAGCATGTCCGCAACTTTGCCATCAGCGTCCACAAGCCCCTGTTTTACGTCCACCATAAATAAAATCACATCCGCGGTGTCAATGGCGATCTGGGCCTGGGAGCGCATCTGGGAGAGAATGATGTCCTTACTGTCCGGCTCAATGCCGCCGGTGTCAATTAAGGTAAAATTATAATTCAGCCAGGATACGTCCGCGTAAATGCGGTCTCTCGTGATTCCCGGCGTGTCCTTGACAATGGATATATTGGAGCCGGCCATTACATTAAAAAATGTGGATTTTCCCACATTCGGCCTGCCTACCACCGCCACGATGGGGCGTGAAGATTTCTTTGCCATGAGTACCTCTTTTCAATGATAATAACGCATGTCTCAATGCATACGTGTATTTTATCAAAATTTTCTTGACGTGTCACTATATAATGTTTTAAAATTGTGTGGAAATTTGTAAAATCATCGTTACTATTCACAGCCGACTTGAGAGATATAAACAGACTCGTCAAGCGTAGTTTGCTTGTAAGAGGCTGATTATATCTCTCAAGTTGACTGAGAATCAGTCACTTCCCCCACATAAGCAAAAAGATGAGCGGCGCTTTTTGCCGCGCCGGACGCGAAGCGGACGCTTTTGCGCATGTGAGGGGAAGCGGCTGTGAATAGTAATCCTAAATACGAGGAGGACAGAATGGCAAATTTACATGAGCTGGAGCGCTCCATGCCGGTGGCGCCCTTAGGGATTATTGCCCTTGATTCCATGGCCGAAATGGGCGGACGGGTGGATCAGTATATGGCGGAGTTTCGGCACAGCACCGACAGCCTGTTTCAGAACGACCTTTCCTTTGAGGGCTACATCAGGGACAGCTATCTCATCAGATATGAGATACCCCGGTTCAGCACCGGCGAAGCCAAGTGCGTGATCTATGACAGCATCCGGGGCAAGGATCTCTATATCATGATTGACATCTGCAATCACTCCCTGACCTACCAGATGAACGGCTATACAAACCATATGTCTCCGGATGATCATTTTCAGGACTTAAAGCGTGTCATTGCCGCCTGCGAGGGACACGCGGCCTGCATTAACGTGATCATGCCCTTCCTCTATGAGGGCAGGCAGCATCACAGGAGCGGCACAGAATCCCTGGACTGCGCCTATGCCCCTGGATAAGGACCACACCATCGTGATCTCCCCGGACGCGGGCGCCCTGGACCGGGCTATCTACTTTACCAGCGCCATGGGGGCAGACACGGGTATGTTTTATAAGCGCCGCGACTACTCCACCATCGTCAACGGCAAGAACCCCATTGTGGCCCATGAATTTCTCGGAAGCGACATTCATGGAAAGGACATCATTATCGTGGATGACATGATCTCCTCCGGCGAGAGCATGCTGGACGCCTCCAGGCAGTTAAAGGAGATGGGTGCGAAGCGGGTATTCATCTGCTGCACCTTTGGCCTGTTTACCAACGGTCTGCAGGCCTTTGACCAGGCTTTTGAACAACAGTATCTGGATAAGGTCATCGTCACCAACCTGACTTATCTGTCGCCGGAAATTTGTCAGAGGCCCTGGTTTATCTGCGCGGATATGAGCCGGCAGATCGCTACCATCATCGATCTGTTAAATCATTCCAGCTCCATCTCCGGCGAGCTGGAGCCATGGGACAGGATTCACGATCTGCTGATCGGCTACTACGCCGGCAGAAAAGTGGAGGAATGATTTTCCCTCACCGGGAAGGAAATAATCACCTTAAACAAATCTCCGTCCAATTGAAGTGTAAATGTGCCGCCCTGAGCCGTCACCAGGCTTCTGGCAATGGACAGCCCCAGGCCGCTGCCCTCCGTGGTGCGGGAGACGTCCCCCCGGACAAAGCGCTCTGTCAGCTCCTCCACCGGCACGTTCAGTTCCTGGGCGGAGATATTTTTGATCACAAGGCTCAATTGAGAATCAGACTGGCTCACATCCACGTAGACTCTGCTCCCCTCCAGAGAATATTTGCAGACATTGGACATCAGATTGTCCACCACACGCCACAGCCGTCTGGCATCCGCCTCGATCACCGCTTCCTCACAGCTGTTATTGTACACCAGCTTCAGATGACTCGCCGACAGCTTGTCCTCATACTCCCCCATGGCCTGCAGCATCAGCTCATGGAGATTTAAGGGAGCGATCTCGTATTCCAGGCTGCCGCTGTTGATCTTGCTGATTTCAATCAGATCCAGGATCAGCTGTTTTAATTTATTGGACTTATTTTCCAGAATTTCCAGATATTCCCGGGCTGTTTCATTGCCCCCCAGATCCTCTCTCTTCAGCAAATCTACATAGCTGATAATCGAGGTCAGCGGCGTCTTGATGTCGTGGCTTACATTGGTCAGAAGCTCCGCCTTCAGCCGCTCATCCTTTACGGACTGCTCCACCGCCTGCCGGATGCCGTTGCCGATGGTATTCACGCTGTCCGCCAGCTGCTTATTCTCAGGCAGGAGATTCTCCGTGTTGATCTGCACGGGATCACCCTCCACAATCAGCCCGATATCATGAATAATCTGCTCCTTTTCCAGAGTCAGGCGATATTTTTTACACATGATCATAATCAATGTAGCAAAGAACAGCACAACACTGCCAAGAAGAAGCCACATATTCCCTAGCAAAAGGCCAATCACAGCCGCTCCCGCCATTCCCAACAGTGCCAGGTTCTCCCGCAGCAGAGTCCCGACACTTCTGGAAAGAAGACCCGCATGCTCATAATAGGATTCCCTGCGCTTTCGAAGCTCTTTTCCAAGCAAAGCGGCGCCCTTCCGGCAGCAATTGATAAGCCGACCGGCCAGATGTCCCAGAAAGCTCTGGCGAAATACCATTCCGGCCCGGATTCTGCGGGCCATGCTGCACAAAAGCTCTGTCAGAAGCACGCTCAAAATCAGCGGAGCGATCACCGCCAGACCATAAATATACCAGGACAGGCTTCCCACATTCAGATTCTGAGTCACAGCGTACTCCGTCGCCTTGAATCCGCCCGTTCCAGTCACAACCAGAACCCCCAGAATACAGATAAGCCAGAGCTCCAGATACATGCCGTCGCCCCACCTGCACTCAATATAGACCTGGCTGTTTTCATCCATCCTTTTTCCTGTGGTAGACAGCCGGTAAAGCAGCACCAGCAGGTAATAAGCAGTTAAAATCACGCAGGCGCCCAGCACGCCGATCATTTTCTGCGGGTTCCAGCCTTCATATAAATCATCCATCGCCACGGTAGCCTCCTGCAGCTCATCGGAACTGAAGGAAATCCACACCTCTGTCTCCACATCATAGGCGTAGGGATAATTTTTCAGGAGGGAGACTATCATGCTGGGGCGGATGCCGTACTCGGCCAGCATGTCGCTGATCCGGGTACCGGAGTGGGTATAGCAGATCCAGGCCTCCTTACTCTGAAAATAAGAATTGGCGGTCAGGCCGCTCTCCTGCCAGGTAAAATTCAGGTTGGTATAACAGGTGTCCTCCTCATCGTTCATCTGCACATAATACTGGACGGTGCTGTCGCTGCCAAGAGTCTCCTGATAGTCCTGATACAGCCGGTAATTATAGCTTAAGTCTTCCATGCAGCTCTCCAGCTGAGCCACAAGCTCCCAGTATTCATCCGCGGAAGAGGCGATTTCCTCCAGAGTCTTTCCATCCACTGTCAGAAAGGTATTATGCACCATTCGTTCAGTGGAACTGGTGGCCTCGAGCTTCATCTCCTCCATCTCTTCCACAGACGAGAGAGGCTCCTCTCCATCCGGAAGCTCAGGAAATTCGCTGTCAGCTGTCTCCGGTTCATCCATGGTCATCGTCATGGTATCCTCCTGAGACCGGGTCAGATCTTCCTCCGACAGTCGCGTTCCCGCTTCCTCATCATAAATCATCGTCCGTTCCCCGGAAGGATCCGGCTGACTCTCCGCTGCCTGTGTTGTCTGCTCCCCCGAAGCTGCGGCCCGGTCTGTCTCACTGTCCTCCGCCTCGTATTCCACTGTCACCTCTTCAGCTGTGTCCTCTCCACTGTCCGCGCTCTTCCTCGTCCGGTCGGCGATCACACTGCCGTCCTCCATAAAATAAAGGGCATTCTGCGTATATTCCAGCCCGCCGTACTGATACCAGCGCAGCAGATCCTCCAGACGATATACCGCCTCCGGAAACTCATATTCACTCCTGACGGTACGTCGGTTGTAATATTCTGTAATGGAAATTTCCTTGTTTCCGGAATAGGAGCCGTTCTCCTCCATCTGGGTGCGAATCGCCACATATTCCAGCACATTCCCAAGTCCCTCCTCCGCCACGCTGCCGCTGTACTGGATCATAACCTCCTGCTTCTCCTCAAAGGGATTAAAAACAATCAGCGTCTTTTCATCGGAGGACAGGTTGGTCTGCACGTAAACGGTGCAGGTGGTGATCACTACCATGGCGCACAAAAAAGCCAGCACTCCGCAGATCTGCTGGCTGACCGCCAGAAACACGCGCCTTTTCGGCGACAGAAACGGCTTTCTCTTTACCGGCCTTTGTGTCTTCTTTTTCACAGGAAGCTTATCCCCTCCTCATAATTTCTCAATCTTGTAGCCCACGCCCCAGACAACCTTCAGATATTTGGGCTCCCTGGGGTTG